>JAJZZB010000143.1 GCA_021797795.1 Actinomycetes bacterium
TCCTCGAGGGCGAGCTCCATGCAGGCGAGGGCGCCGGTCCCACCGGGGGCGGGGGCGGTGATGTGATGGGCATCCGCCGTCGAGGCGGCCCCGAGCATCTCGGCGTAGATGCGGGCTCCGCGGGCCTCGGCCCGCTCGAGGTCCTCGAGGACGACAGCGCCGGCCCCCTCGCCCATGACAAAGCCGTTCCGGCGGCGGTCGAAGGGGCGGGACTCCCCCGTGCCCGAGAGCGCCGTCATGTTGGCGAAGGCGGCGATCGCCACGGGGGTCATGGCGGCCTCGGCACCGCCGCCGAGGACGGCGTCGCAGCGGCCGGAGGCGACGAGCCGGTAGGCGGCGGCGATCGACTGGGTGCCGGCCGCGCAGGCCGTGACGACGGTCTCGCACGGGCCGCGCCAGCCGAAGCGCATGGAGATCGCCGCCGCACCGGCGTTCGCCATCATCATGGGGACGAGGAAGGGCGAGACCCGGCGGGGGCCCTTGTCGAGCATCACACGGATCTGGCTCTCGAGCGTCTGGAGGCCGCCGACGCCGGTCCCCATGACGACCCCGGCTTTCGCCGGGTCGGGCGAGAGCCCGCCGGCGTCGTCGAGGGCCATCTGGGCGGCCGCCACCGCGAACTGCTGGAAGCGGTCGGCGCGCCGCGCCTGCTTCGGGTCGAACCACGGGCTCGGGTCGAACTCCCGGACGCGGCGCTCGCCGTCGGCGACCGGGCCGCGCAGCCCGGCGAAGAAGGCGTCGAGCCCGATGCCGGCGGAGGAGACGACCCCGAGCCCGGTGAGGACGACGCGCCGGCGGCCGCGGCGCTCGTGGTCCATCAGAGCTTCGAGGTCACGAGCTCGAAGGCCTGGCCGATCGTCTCGACGCCCTCGAGCTCGCTCTCGTCGACGGTGATCTCGAAGGCCTCCTCGAGCGCCATCACGAGCTCGACGACTTCCAGGCTGTCGGCCTCGAGGTCGTCGCTGAAGCGGGCGTCCGGCGTGATCTTGTCCGCCGGCACCTGCAGCACCTCGACGGCGCAGCTCTTGAATTTGTCGAACGCAGCGTCGTTGTCCACCTATGGCTACCTTTCGTGTCGTCTCCGGCTGAGCCGCCGGGAGGCTTGTTCGGGTCCTCAGTGTCCCATGCCGAGGCCACCGTCGACGGGGATCACCGCCCCGGTGACGTAGGCCGCCTCGGCGGAGGCCAACCAGGCTACGGCGTGTGCCACCTCGTCGGGCCGGGCGGCCCGCCCGAGCGGCACCATGGCCGTGAGGGCGGCGGCACGCTGCTCGCCGAGGGCGGCGATCATGTCGGTGTCGACGACGCCCGGGGCGACCACGTTGACCGTGACCTGCCTCCCGGCAAGCTCGCGGGCAAGGGAGCGGGCGAAGCCGATCAGTCCCGCCTTGGAGGCGGCGTAGTTGGTCTGGCCGGCCGAGCCGAGATAGGCGACCACCGAGGAGATGAGGACGATGCGACCGGAACGGGCGCGCACCATGCGCGCCGAGGCCCGCTTGGCCGCCCGGTAGACGGCGGTGAGGTTCGTGTCCAGCACCCGCTGCCACTTCTCCTCGCTCATCATGAGAAGGAGGGTGTCCTCGGTGATGCCGGCCGAGCAGACGAGCACCTCGACGTTGCCGAGGGAGGCCTCGACCTCGGCGAAGGCGGCCTCGAGCTCGCCGGCGTCGGTGACGTCGCAGCGGAGGGGGAGGAGGCCGAGGCTGCCGTCCGGGCCCTCGAGCGGATCGGGCGGGGCGGTCTTCCAGGTGACGGCGACCCGGTAGCCGTCGGCTTGCAGGCGCCTGGCGCAGGCGAGCCCGATCCCCCTCGAGCCACCCGTGACGAGCGCGACCCGGCCGTCGCTCACGCTCCCCACCTGACGACCGCGCTGGCCCAGGTCATGCCGGCCCCGAAGCCGGAGAACAGGACGAGGTCGCCCGGGGCGAGCCTGCCGGCGTCGGCGGCGGCCGTGAGGGCGAGCGGGATGGAGGCCGAGGAGGTGTTGCCCGTGGTGTCGAGGATGATGGCGGACCGCTCCGGCGCCAGGCCGAGGCGCTGCACCATGGCGTCGATGATCCGCAGGTTGGCCTGGTGGGGGACGAACAGGGCGATCTCGTCAGGGGTCACGCCGGCTGCCCGGAGCACCTTGTCGGCCGACTCCACAGTCGCCCGGACGGCCCGGCGGAAGACCTCGCGGCCCTCCATTCTCATGTACCCCCCGTGCTCGCAGTAGAGGATGGGCAGCAGGGAGCCGTCGAGGCCGAGATCACTCGCCAGGACGAGCGGCTCGGCCTCCTCGCGGCGCTCGAGCACGAAGGCGCCGGCTCCGTCGGCGAAGAGCACCGCCGTCGAGCGGTCCTCCATGTCGGTGATCACCGACAGGGTGTCCGAGCCGACGACGAGGGCGCGGCGAAAACCCGTCGGGGCGCTCAGCATGGCGTCGGCGGTGACGAGGGCGTAGACGAAGCCGGCGCAGGCGGCGTTCAGGTCGAAGGCCGCCCCCGAGCAGCCGAGCTGGGCGTGCACCGTGGAGGAGGTCGCCGGCACGGCCTTGTCAGGGGTGGTGGTCGAGAGCACGAGGAGGTCGATCTGCCCGGGCTCGAGCCCCGCCTTCTTGATGGCGGCGGCGCCCGCCTCGATGGCGAGGCCGGAGGTGGTCCCGCCGAAGCGGCGCTCCCGGATCCCGGTGCGCTCGACGATCCAGGCGTCGCTCGTGTCGAGGCGGGCCTCGAACTCGGCGTTCGTGACCACCTTCTCGGGCAGGGCGCTGCCCCAGCCGGAGATGACCGACCCGCTCATGATGCTCCCTCCTCGTTCGCCCGCAGCCAGGCCACGGGCTGTCCTGAGCTCACCCGCTCGCCGGGCAGGACGAGGATCCCCTCGACGCTGCCGGCGAAGGGCGAGCGGATGTCGGTCGTCCCGACCGTGCCGACGAGCCCGCCCACCTCCATGCGGACCTCGCCCTCGTGGCGGGGCTTGCCGGGGATGAGCTGCTCGAGGCCCTCGGCAGGGGCGAACAGCCCGGCCGCCGGTGAGAGGACGAGTCGCTCGTCGACGTGGAACCGCTCGCCGGCGCGCTGGTCGGCGGCCGCCTGGACGAGGGCGCTCTCGCCAGCCAGCACCTCGACGAGCCGCTGGAGGTCCTCGGGCGTCGAGACCGAGAGGGCGATGGTGTCCGCCGTCGGGAGCAGCCGGCGGGCGAGACTGGACAGGACGCCGCCCGGGCCGAGCTCGACGAAGGTCTGCGTCCCGTCCTGGAGGAGGCGCTCGACGGTCTGGCGCCAGCGCACCGGGCTGCACAGCTGAGCGGAGAGGAGCCCGGGCCAGTCGGCGGCCACCGGGTGGGCGAGGGCGTCGACGTTGGCGATCACGACCGGCTCGGGGGCGTGGAAGCTGACATCACCGAGCGCCTTGCGCAGCCGGTCGCGTGCCGGCGCCATGAGGGGGGTGTGAAAGGCGCCCCCGACGGGGATCGGCAGCACCTTCTTTGCTCCCATCTCCTTGGCCAGGCGCCCCGCCTCGGCGACCGCCTCGGTCGAGCCGGCGATCACGACCTGGCCGGGGGCGTTGTAATTGGCGACCCAGGCCTCGCCCTCGGCGCGCAGGCAGGCGGCCTCGACGCCGTCCTCGTCGAGGCCGAGGACGGCGGCCATCGTCCCCGGGGACTCCTCGGCGGCGTGTCGCATGGCGGCGCCCCGCTCGGCGACGAGGTGGAGGCCCGACTCGAGGTCGATGGCGCCCGCCGCCACGAGGGCTGAGTACTCCCCGAGGCTGTGGCCGGCGCACCGGCCGGGCTCGACGCCGAGGCGCTCGGCGGCGTCGAGGACCACGAGGCTCATGACGAAGGTGGCGAGCTGCGCGTTGTCGGTACGGGTGAGGGACTCCTGGTCGGCCTCGAGCAGGAGGGCGGCGACGTCGCGGCCGGTGATGTCCGACGCGTCCGCCACGAGGTCGAAGGAGGGATGGTCCTTCCATGGCGCGCCCATGCCAGGGCGCTGGGAGCCCTGACCGGGGAACGTGAACGCGAGCAACCTTTCCTCCCTCAACTGTCGACGGCCGGGGCAGCGGTCGCCACCACGGCTCAGTCAGACCCCGGAGCGACTCAGTTGGTTACTCGCGGCGACTCGACGGGTCCGACGTTAGGCGCGCCAGGGCGAGGCTCGCCCGGATGGGCAGATGGTCGGAGTTGCCGGCGCGCACGGCCCCGCCGCCGAGCCGCTCGAGCGCCGGGGTGACGAAGATGTGGTCGAGCTGGTGTCGGGGTCGCCAGGCCGGCCAGGTCTTGCCCTTGGCGGCACGCCGCCAGCCGGGGAGGGCGAGCTCGATCGGCGGGCCCCAGAAGTTCATGTCGCCGGCGAGCACCGCCGGCACCTCCCTGTCGGGCAGCAGGGTCCGCAGCCGCCGGAACTGCAGCGGCGAGCCGTGGGTGGAGTGCGCCATGTGGGTGGCGATCACGCGCAGGCCGCCCGGCAGCTCCACGACGAGCGCGCCGCGGCGCGTGACGTCGCGGCGGAGCCGGCCGAGGTCGATCTCCGACACCGATGCCGCCGGCTCCCGGGTGAGCACGGCGAGTCCCCACCACCCCGGCTCGTAGGCCTCCGCCCGACCGCGGGGGCCGTCGGGGCGCGCCCCGACCCGGAGGGCGCGGTGGACCCGCGGGTAGGGGCGCGCCGGCTCCCAGCCCGCCCCCGGCGGCACCGGCAGGGCCTGGCGCAGCCGGAGGGCCGGCGCCAGGCGAAGCTCGGCCGCTCGGTACCCGAGGGCGGTGGCGACCTCGGCCGCCTGCCCGGCCCCCTCGGCGGGGCTGAACACCTCCTCGAGGACGAGGACGTCGGCCTCGAGCGCCGAGCAGGCCCCGACGACGTCGTAGCGCCTGCCGTAGCCGTCCATGCCGGCGTGCAGGTTGAACGTCGCGAGGGTGAGCCGAGCGCCCATGTGGCGGACAAGGGTACCGGTCGGGCCGCGGGCGCCGCCGGCCCGTGCGGCTCACCTGCGGCCCGGGGCGGGGGCGGAACCGGCACCCGGGCGCACCGGCCGACGAGGCGGGCGCGGCGGGGAGGGGCCCCAGCGGTGAGGACCTTGCCCCGCCTGACGGGGGTGGCTACGAGCGCCTGCCGGCACGACGCAGGGCGGGGTGGGCGCCGCGAGCTGGCGATCTGCGGTCGCACTCGGAGCCCTCTTCATGGCGGCGCCTGGAGAGGAGACCGCCCGCTGCTGACCGCGGCACCCGTAGGCCCGACCGGCCGGCGCGTCAACGGACCGCGCCCGGTGAGCCGAGGGCCCGGGCCGTCGCCCGCCGGAGGACGGGTGGCCGGTGCCCGGAGCGGGAGTCGAACCCGCACGCCCTTTCGGACAGCGGCTTTTGAGGCCGCCGCGTCTACCATTCCGCCATCCGGGCCCGCTCGAAGCGTACCTGCGCACGGGGGGCGGCGAGGATCTGCAAGCCTGAGCGCCGTGCGAGCGCTGCGCCCCCACTCACGCGGGCAGGGTCCGCTGCGTCCCGGCGAGCTGGCGGAGGTGGCCGTGCTCGGCGACCTGGCCCTCGTGCTCGAGGTGATCGGATGGTTCGCCCCTGCCGGCGTCGGGGGTGCCTTCCAGGCGCTCGCCATCGTCCCCTTCGCCGTCCTCGCGGCCCGCCACCGCTTCCGAGCCGGGGCGATGGCGACCGTGAGCGCCGCCACGGTGGCCTTCCTCGTCGGCGGGATCGGCATCGTGCTCCAGACGGCCCTGGCAGGGGCCATCGGGATCAGCGTGGGGGCGGCCTTCCGCCGGCGCTGGCCGCCCGCGACCTCGGTCGCTCTGGCACTGGTCGGGGCGGGCCTCCCGATCGTGGCGGTGACCCTCGTCGTCGACTCCGTCTCGACGGGCTTCCGCCACCTGAGCTTCGCCCAGGTCCGCCTGCTCTGGCGGGACGCTGCGCGGCTGCTCGACGCCTTCGGCCTCACCCGGCTCGAGGCGTCCGGCACGAGGACCCTCAACTGGTCGCTCGCCCACTGGTGGCTCGTGCTCCCGGCCGCCGAGCTCGTCGCCGTCGCCCTCGTGGCGGTGGTCGCGCTGCGGATCCGTCCGCTGCTGCTCGTCATCTCCCAGAGCTCGCTGGCGCCCTACACCGGGACCATCGCCGAGCGGTCCGAGGACGGGGGGGCGGCGGTCGCCCCCGTCCCGGCGCGGCTCGAGGACGTCTGGTACCGCTACGAGGGCGCCTCGGGCGACGCCCTCGTAGGGGTGCACCTCAGCGTGGAGCCCTCCCGGATGGTGGCGCTCGTCGGACCGAACGGATCGGGAAAGTCGACCCTCGTGAGGGTGCTCGCCGGCCGGCTCGACCCGGCCATCGGGCGGGTGGTGCGGGCCGGGCGGCCGGGATACGGCGAGCAGGGCGGGACCGCCATGATCTTCCAGCGACCCGAGTCGCAGGTGCTCGGCGTCCGGGTGCGCGACGATCTCTGGTGGGGACTTCCCCGCCCCCTCCGGCCCCCGACCGGGCCGCTGCTCGCCCTCGTCGGCCTCGAGGGCTTCGAGGAGCGGGAGACGGCCACGCTGTCGGGCGGCCAGCTGCAGCGCCTCGCCATCGCCTCGGCGCTCGCACGGCGTCCCCGCCTCCTCATCTCCGACGAGGCGACGGCGATGGTGGACGCCGAGGGGCGGGAAGAGATCGTGGCGCTGCTCGACCGGCTGCGTGGCGAGGGCCTGGCGGTCGTCCACGTGACCCACCGGGGCGCCGAGACGCTCGGGGCCGACGTCGTCGTCCACATGCGCGAGGGGCGGGTCGTCTCACTCGGACCGCCCGCCGCCCGAGAGGCGTTGGAGCCTCTCCCCGCCGGCCCGCCCGGGGGCCGGCCCCCGGCCTCGCCGCTCGTCCGGCTGCGTGGCGTCGGCTATGTCTACGCCGCCGGCTCGCCCTGGGCGCACCGGGCGCTCTCGGGCGTCGACCTCGACGTCGGGGCGGGGGAGGGGGTCGTCGTGACGGGCGCCAACGGCTCGGGCAAGACGACGCTCGCCTGGATCCTCGGCGGGCTGCTTTCGCCCTCGGAGGGCGGTGCCACCCTCGCCTCGCACCCGATCGACTCGGTCCCGGCCCGGGTCGGGGTGGCCTTCCAGCACGCCCGCCTGCAGCTGTTGAAGCCGACTGCCCTGGCGGACGTGGCCGCGGGCGCCGACGAGGGGGCCGCCCTCGCCGCCATGCGGGCGGTCGCGCTCGACCCCGAGGTCATCGGGCCGCGGCGGGTCGACGACCTCTCGGGTGGCGAGCAGCGCCGGGTGGCGCTCGCCGGGCTGATCGTCCGCCGCCCGGACCTGCTCGTGCTCGACGAGCCCTACGCCGGTCTCGACGACGAGGCCCGGCGTGCCCTCGCCGAGGTGCTGCGGGACCTCCGGGCGAACTCCGAGATCGCCACCGTCGTCGTCTCCCACGACCTCGACAACGCCGAGATGCTCGGCGATCGGCTGCTCCGCTTGGAGGCGGGGTCGGTGGTCGCCGAGGAGGCGCTGCGGCCATGAACGAGGACAAGGCCGCCGCCCGGGCTCGCACGCGCCGGCGCCGGCTCGCCGACCTGCACGTGCTGCGCTACGTGCCGGGTGACAGCCCGGTCCACCGCAGCTGGGCCGGGACGAAGATCCTCGCCATGATCGTCGTCTCGGTCGGCCTCCTGCTCTGGCCGACCTGGTACGCCGCCGGGCTGGCGGCCGCCGTCGTGGCGACGGGCTTCCTCCTCGCCCGGCTGCCCTCGGGGATCACACCGAGGGTGCCCGGCTTTCTCTGGGCGCTCGTCGCCGTCGGGGCCGTCCTCGCCCTCGTGGCCGGCGGGAAGCCGGTCGTCCACCTCGGGCAGTTCAGCTTCGGCGTCGGGGGGCTCCTTGTCTGGGTCCGCTTCTCGGTCATCGGCATCGAGGTCCTCGCCCTGGCGGCCCTCGTGAGCTGGACGACGCCCCTCTACGAGCTGGCCCCCGCCCTCGGGCGCCTCGGAGCGCCGCTGCGCCGGCTGCACCTGCCCCTCGACGAGGTCGTGGCGGCGGTCGCGCTCGGGATCCGCTGCCTGCCCCTGCTGCTCGAGGAGGGACGGGTGCTGGCGGCCGCCCGGCGCACGAGGCGACCGGAGCGCCTGCGGGGCACCGAGGAGCGCCTGCGGGCGCTCGAGGAGATCCTCTTCGCCGCCCTGTCGAGCGCGCTGCGCCGCTCCCGCGAGCTC
>JAJZZB010000016.1 GCA_021797795.1 Actinomycetes bacterium
TCGACGGGGGGAGGCGGCGCCTCGGCTTCCTCCATGCCAGCTGGGCGATCGGAGGCACCCTCGGCCCGGTCCTCGTCGCCACGCTGGCGGCTGGTGGCCAGTGGAGGGAGGCGGTAGCGGTGGTCGCCGCCGCCACAGCGGCCCTCGTCCCGGTGGCGGCGCTCTCCCGGGAGGAGGCGTCGGAGCGCTCCACCGCGACGCCGCGGCGGGAGCGGGCCACGGCAGGAGGCCGTTGGCAGCCCTTGGCCGCCACGACTCTCGCCTTCGGGCTCTACACGGCCGCCGAGGCCGGCCCGGTCTCGTGGGGGACCACCTATCTCGTGAGCGACCGCGGCCTCCCGACGGCCTCGGCTGCCGTCGCCATGGCGGTCTTCTGGGCGGCACTCACCCTCGGACGGCTCGGTCTCGCCCTGTTCCCCCGCGTACGCCCGAGCGTCCTGCTCGAGGTGAGCTGCCTCTCCTTCGTGGCGGGCATGGCGATGTTCTGGCTGCTCCCCGGGGAGCTCGCCGTCCTTGGCCTTCCCGTCGCCGGGCTCGGCTCGGCCACCATCTTCCCCCTGTACGTCGCGCTCACCCCGGACCGCCTCGGCGAGGAGGTGACGGGACGGGCGGTCGGCTACTCGATCGCGGCCGCGGCCGCCGGCGGGCCCGTTGCCGTCGCGGTGTTCGGCCTGCTGGCAGCCCACCTCGGCACGGCCGTCCTCGGACCCTGTCTCTTCCTCGCGGCCGTCGTGATGTACGCCGGGCACCGCCTCCTGGCCGCCGTCGTGAGCCGGCCGGCCCTCTCGGCGCCGCCGGCCTGACCCCTCGCCCGGCGCGGTCGGTAGGCTCGCACCGGTGCCGGAGCCCCCGATGCCGAGCGATCGCACCCGGCCACGCCGACGGGTCGTCATCCTCGGGGCCGGCTTCGCCGGGCTCGCCGCCTGCGACGGGCTGGCAGCCTCGGCCGCCGAGGCGGGGCTCGAGGTGGTGATCGTCGACCGGCACACCTACAACACCTTCCAGCCGCTCCTCTACCAGGTGGCGACGGCCGGGCTGAACCCGGGCGACATCGCCTACCCGGTGCGCTCGTTCCTGCATCGCCACGGTGGGGTGGGCTTTCGACAAGGTGTGGTCGAGGACGTCGACTTCGACGCACGTGAGGTGCGCTTCTCGGGTGGGGATCCCCCGCTCTCCTACGACTACCTCGTCCTCGCCACGGGCGCCACGACGAACTTCTTCGGCGTGAAGGGTGCAAAGGAGCACGCGCTCGCCATCTACACGATGGAGGACGCCGTCGCCGTGCGGGACCGGGCCGCCGCCCTGCTCGAGCACGCCGCCACCTTCGGCCCGAGCGAAGCCGCCCTCACCGTCGTGATCGTCGGTGGGGGACCGACAGGCGTCGAGATGGCGGGGACGCTGGCGGAGCTTCGCAGGGCCGAGCTCGAGACGACCTATCCCGAGATCGACCGGAGCGCCTCACGTATCGTCGTCGTGGAGCAGCTCGGCCGGCTGCTGGCGTCCTTCGACGCCCGGCTCGCCCGGTACGCCCTCCAGGCCCTCGAGGACCGGGGGGTGGAGGTCCGATTGGAGCGGGCGGTCGAGGAGGTCACCGACGACCACGTCGTGCTCTCGGACGGCGAGCAGATCCCGACCTCGCTCGTCGTCTGGTCGGCCGGGGTGCGTGCCGGCGACCTCGCCGACCGGCTGGCGACCGAGAAGACAAGGGGCGGCCGGCTCGAGGTCGGCGACGACCTCCGGCTCGCCGGGCACGAGGAGGTGTTCGCCGTCGGCGACCTGGCAGCAGCCCGTGACCGGGGCCACGACGAGCCGCTCGCCCAGCTGGCACAGCCGGCCATGCAGGCCGGGCGCCACGCGGCCCGGCAGATCCTCCGCCTCCAGGCGGGCCGTTTGACGGAGGCCTTCAGCTACGCCGACAAAGGCATCATGGCGACGATCGGGCGACGTGCCGCCGTCACCGAGCTCCGAAGCGGCGTCCGGCTGAAGGGCACGCTCGCCTGGCTGTCGTGGCTCGGCCTGCACGTGGTCTTCCTGCTCGGGTTCCGCAACCGGGTGGCCGTCCTGTCGAACTGGGCATGGCGCTACATCTCCTGGCGACGGGGCGCCCGGGTGATCGCCGGCACCTGACCCCCTCGGACGACCGTGAGCTCAGGCCCTTTCCTTGGCTGGCGCGCCGTCGTTGGTCGGAGTGAGCGTCGGGGGAGGCGGGGCCACAGGGTGGCGGCGAGGAGGGCGAGGAGTGGCCCGGTGTTGGGATCGGTGCCATTTCCGGTGAAGATCGCTCCGAAGCCCTCGGCGGTCCAGATGCCGGCGGCGAGGACGACGGCGATGAGCAGGGCAACTCGCCGGGTGGAGGGTGCGAGCACGGCGACGGCGACGGTGCAGAAGGCGATGGCGAGCGCGATCGACCATGTGAGGCCGTGGTGGGCGGTGAGATCGGCGAGACCGTCCAAGACGCTCCGCACCCAGCCAGGCTGTCCGCCGGTCTGGCTGGTGATGGCCTCTGTGAGGGCGTTCGGGGCTCGGTTGGCGACCTCGAGCCCGACGGCGGCGAGCCCGGCCCACAACGTCACCCAGACGACCTTGGGCGCCCAGGTTCCGGCTGGGCCGGACTCGGCGACCGAGACGCCGGGGGTCGCGCTCTGCTCGCTGTTGGGTGGCCACACGAGGACGGCGATGAGGGCATAGAGCAGGGCGGCACCGGGGGCTCCCTGGAGCGCGGTGGCGCCGGTGGTGAGCCCGCCGAGGCCCTCGCCGAGCCACCAGATGCCGACGGACCAGGCGATCGAGGCGGACAAGGCGACGCGGACGCTGCGCGACCACAAGAGCCCGGCGGCGATGCCGAGCTGGACGGTGGCGAAGCCTGCGTCGTAGAGGCCGACATGGCGGAGCAGTATGTGGGCTGCCCAGCCGGCCGGCACGGCGACGAACGCCGGGGTGCCGGCGGCGGCGGGTTCGAGTACGTGGGTGACGAACGCCGGGGTGAACATCGACGGCTGGTACTGCAAGATGGCGTCGACAAGCCAGAGAGCGGCGAGGGCGGTCTGCAGCCGGCGGCGTGCGACGTCTATGCCGCTCGTCCGGCTTCTCACGCGATTGGCGGCGTTGGGGGCGCCAGTTTGTGGGGGAGCGCCGGAGACGGTTCGGGAGGTGACGGTGTGGGCCATCAGCGCTGCGGGCGAGGTGTGGCTCAGCTCGAGGAGCCGCGGTGGGCGGAGACGAGGTGGGCGGAGACGATGATGTTGGACAGGTACTGGTGGGTGGCGGCGTCGAAGCTGCCGCCGCAGGTGACCAGGCGGAGGGTGGCCTTGCCGGGGTCGCCGTAGAGGAGGCTGGTGGGGAAGCTGGACTTGGCGAACTGGCGGACCCCGTCGACCGCGAACACGGCGACGACCCCGTCGGCGAGGGTCACCTCGACCCGGTCGCCGGGCCGGAGGGCCCCGAGGCGGAAGAACACCGACGGGCCCTGGTAGACCGAGTCGATGTGTCCCTCGATGACCGAGGCGCCGAGCTGGCCCGGCGTCGGCGAGTACTTGAACCAGGCGGCTTGGTCGGTCGCGGGTGTGTCGTTGAGGGGCGGCACCTCGATGGTGCCGTCAGGATTGACGCCCAGGGTGAGCAGCTTGGAGGCAACTCCGATGGCGGGGATGGTGATGGACATCGGCCTCGAGCGCGCCACGACGGGCCCCGTGCTCACGGGTGGGGCGGGCGTCCTCGGGGCGGTGGTGGTGGGGCTCGGGGCGCGCCGGTTGGTGCGCGGCAGAGACGACGGCTGGGCGGGGGCGGCGAGGCTGCCGGCCGCCGCTGGCGACGGCCGGGGGGCGTGGTGTTGGTTGGCGAGGGCGAAGCTGAGGGCGCCGCCCCCGCCGAGCACCAACACGCTGGCAGCCGCGGCGGCCACCCCCGTCTTGAGGGTGGCCGCCGACCTTGAATCACTGCGCCGCCGGCCGGAGCGCGGCAGCGGCCGGTTGTGCGAGAGAGGCACGGGCTCGGGCTGACCGGATCAGATCGCCGAGCGCCGGCGTCGACTGACCAGCTGTCCACCACCCAGGGTGAGTCCGACCAGGAGAGCCAGACCGCCGCCGACGGCGAGATCGGTGTGCTGGAACCCGGCGGTCGAGCCGCCACCGGTGGCGGGTGCCCCGGAGGGAACGGCGCCGGGCAGCACTTGGAACCACAGGAAGATGTTGGTGGGGATCGGCGCTGTCACGCCGCTGGTCTTGTCAGCGGCGAGAGTGGTGAACTCCTGATACTTGTTGGAGGAGTTGATGATCTCGTTGTAGGCGGTGGGGTTGGTGACCCCGACGACCCTTACGTTCCACCACGCCGGCTGGTAGTTGTTGGCGGTGAGGATCACGTGGCTGTGCGGCGACAGCGGAGCGTTGTCCAGCTGGGAGGCGGTGGTGTGCAGGATCGGGTCCAGCACCGACGACAACCGCGACACGTCGACGGTCCCGGGATGGTCGCTGCAGTAGCCGGTGTGGGGACACTGCAAGTTCGACGGTTCCGGCTTGAACAGCGGGGTGATGATGTACACCGGGTGTGTCTGACCGGCCGAGGTCGTCCCGGGCGGCAGCTTGGCGTAGGGGGCTCCTGCCTCGCAGCCGGTGGAGGATTTGGCCGTGACGCTCCGGTCGCAGAAGTAGTTCTGGGTGTAGAGCACGTCGCCGGTGGCCGAGCCGAGGTAACCCTCCGTGAGGCCGATGCCAGCCGCCGAGCACGCCGCCTGGCTCGAGCAGTCGTTGACCAGCGGGTCGGTGGCCATGCCCGTCGAGGCTGGGTTCATCCCCACCCCGCTCGTGCCGTGGTAAGCGCCGAGAGCGGCGCCGTTGGTGCCGGCCAGGGTCTGGAAGTACAGGAAGATATTGGTGGGGATCGCCGCGGTGACGCCGCTGCTGCCCTCCATCGCCTTGACTGCGCTGTAGCTCTTAGCCGCCACGGCCTTGTCGTAGGCCGCCTTGCTGGTCACTCCGATGACGTGAACGTTCCACCACTCGGGCAGGTTGTTGTTGCGGGTGGTGATGAAATGGTCGTGCGGTGACAGCGGGACGTTGTCCAGCTGCGCGGGGGTCGTGTGCAGCAGCGGGTCCAGCGTCGACGCCAGCCGCGACAGGTCCGTCGTCGCCGGATGGTCGATGCAATTGCCCATCTTGGCGCACTGCAACCCCGACGGGGTGAACCCAAGGGGAACCAGGATGTAGAGCGGATCCTGCGAACTGGCACCCGGCGGCAGCTTGTTGTACTTGGCGCCAGCCTCGCAACCTGTGGATGACTTCGCCGACACCGATGTGTCGCAGTAGTAGTTCGCGGTGTAGAGGAAGTCGAGGGTGCTGCCGTTGTAATAGCCGTGCGTCAAACCGACATGGTTGCAGCCGCCACTCGCCGACGGATAGGTGCAGTCATAGCGCAACGGGTCCACCGTCGCACCGGCGTCGCTCGGCGCTGGGCCCGATCCAGCACTCGGGATGTAGGAGTTCGACGTCACCTGCCCGTTCCCTGCGCTCGACGCCTGCGCCGACGCCACCGCGGGCATCATCACGGCCCCCAACACCACAGCCAGCACCGCCATCAACACAGCCACCCGGCCGCGGCCAGCCCTGAACCACTCCTTGCATGTCTGCATTCGCAAACCACCTTTCGGTTTCAGGCCGCGACCCACGATGTGATGCCGTCGGCGACGTCCCCTCTCGAGGGACACCTATTGTTCGGAGCTGACGCCCGAGCCGGATTACGGCTCTACTGGCTTGTCAGCGCCACGGGGATGAAGTCACCCGCGCAGACAGTGCTGTTCGTGTGTGACGACGTCATTGCTCCAGCATCAGTCGTGCCAGGGCACGACGCGACGCCCGGAGCGAAACATCTCCCTGTCGAAAGCGAACTTGGCGGGCTCTCGCCAAATTGGCCGAGCGGTTGCCGCAGAGCCGCCGACGACGAGGTCGCTGAGCCCTCGGGCGAGGTTCTCCGACGGCCTGCTCGTCTCCCTACCTCACCGCCGTGGTTGCTCGTCGGTGGGTGCCGCGTCACTGGGAGCGACAGGCCCAGTCCCCTCTCGGTAAGGGACATGTCTCGTTCGGGCCGTGCCCCGGCGCCCGATCAGCCCTGCAGCTCGTCTACTGCGCCTGATCGGTGATCGGATCCCGGGTCCCGGGAATCTCCCTGAACTCGCAGAGCCCGAGGCCCGCATGTCCGTGGTACGGGCGGGAACGGGCCGACACCCGTGCTCGCGGGTCAGCTCCGCAGTGTCTCGGAGGGGGTGGTGCCGTAGGCGGCCCGGTACTGCCGGGCGAAGCGGCTCGAGCTGGCAAAGCCCCACCGGTAGGCGATGGCGGTAACGGTCTCACCGTCGCCGGGAGCGGCGCTTTGGAGGTCGTCGCGGGCGTGGCCGAGACGGACGCGGCGCAGATAGGCGAGGGGGGTGGTGTCGAGGTGTCGGCGGAAGGCCAGTTGCAGGGCGCGGGGCGAGACGCAGGCGGCATGTGCGATGTCGGTGACGCTGATGTCGATGTCCGGGTTGGCCTCGATGAACGAGACCGCTCGCCTCAGCGTGCCGGGGTTGGCGGCGTCGTGCTGCTCGTTCGCAGAGTTGTCAGACATGGCGGTGTTGGGGAACGCGTAGAGCACGTTGGCGGCGAGGAGTTGGCTGACCGCGGCGACGACGAGCGGCGCCTGAGCGGCTTCGGGCGTCCTGGTCATGCAGTCACGAACGTAGGCGATGGAAGATCTCAGTTGGAGGGTTGCACGCCGCGAGATCGGGCGGTAGTCGAGCACCCGGACCGGGCCCGTCTCGTCGTGTGGTGCGGCGACCCGGGAGAGGATGGCAGGGTCGAGCAGGGTGAACCGCAATCGCGTCGCGTGCGCGAGGCCGGCATAGGGCAGGTCGGGCCGGCTGATCAGGAACTGGTCGCCGGGGCCGAAGGTCTCGGTCTCGCCGCTCGCCTCGTCGGACCGTTCGATGGTGTTGGAGACCACGTCGCAGAGGATGAGGAACCCTTGTGCTTCGGCGTTGTAGCCGATGTCGAAGCGGTAGTCGAGGTCGTCGAACGCCAGCTCGGAGCTGACGACTTGTCGTGCGATCTGCGCCCGGGTGGACGCACCGATGGCGCCGATGTGCATCTTTGAGTAGAGCTTGCTGACGGTCGCCTCGACCAGGCCAACGTCGTCGCTGTCAAAGCTCAAAGGCTCCATTCAAGGTTCATTCTTCCCGTCACGAGCCGGGCCGAATCGTGGGGGTGGTTCGGATGCTGGCCCTTGGTGGAGCGGTCGGAGCGGGCCGCGAGGCGACCGAGACTGCACGGACCCCCCCATGCGGCCAACGGCCGTAGCCGAATTCGGCGGTGGGCGCGCTGGCAGCCAGGCTCACGGTCCTCCGCCCGTCCAGGTCGACCCCGACGTGCGCGGTCGGGGTGGTCGTCGAGGCAGCGGCGGGACCAGCTGCAGAGCGGGGGGAGGTGAGTCCCCGGGCTTGGTCCCGGTCCGCTGTCGGGCTCTCCACGCCGGAGTGAGGTCGCAGCATCGAGATCGACGAGCCGTATCGGTGCACGCCAACCTCCTTCCCGCCTGTCGGCGGGCTGCTGGACAGGGCGTCAGGAGCCCACCGAGGCGGCGCTCAGCCTGGGCTCCGCTGGTGGCAGGCGCCGAGCGACGCCAGGACCAGGGGAAACCTCGTTCCCGTCTCCCTGGGATCCCGGTGGTGCTCGGGTGGGGTGTGCCGATCTCGAGGGGTGAGCCTCAAGTGATGTACCGGGGACGCTCCTCGTCGAGCGACCGACCGGGGCGCCTGGCGGTGACCCGGGTGGCCACAGCGTGAGTGCCGCGCCTCATGTGTGGCAGCAGCCTGTCCTACCCGGCAAGGTTCGTTTTTTGACCAAGCTGGACACGGATGCCTTCGCCCCGGGGGTCGCACCGGAGCTGACCGCGACCGATGCTGGAGAGGTGGCGAGGCGAAGCACACCGACCTGCAGGGTGACTACGGGTGTCGTGCTTGCCTGCGACGGCATCGCGGCAGGGTGCGCTCCGCGACGCGAGGACAACCCGCATGAGCGGTGAGTGGTCCCGGTCAACCTCTCCGGCCGTCTCTTGCGAGAGCCCGGTGGGGTGATGGCCGCAAGGTCCACCGAAGTAGCGAGCAGGGGGTTGACACAACGGGAGGAGCGCAGCGTGAGAGAGGGGCCGGCCGAGGGATGCCGGGAGACCGGTCGTCCAGCATGCCGCGCCTGGTCAGGCACCACCAACCTAGGGTCCCGCCCGCGGTGACGGGACCCGCTGGCGGCTTCGAGACGGAGATCGCCGGCCGCGCCGGTGTGACGATGCTGCGGGTGGTGGGCGAGCTCGATATAGCGACGGGACCACGGATGAGCCAAGCGCTCTCTGGTGCGTGCTCGGCCGGTGGCGATCGCCTGATCGTCGATGTGTCGGGTCTGAGCTTCATGGATGCTTCCGGGTTGCGGCTGCTGGTGAGCGTCCATCACCGATGCGTCGAGGAGGGGCGGGGGCTCGTCGTGCGAGGCGCCTCGGGCATCGTGCGGCGGGTGTTCGAGATCGCCGGGCTGGCCTCCCTCCTCGAGGGGCCCGGCGGTCGGGCGCGCCGAGCGCCGAGCGGGGCGTCCCGCCGCGAGGTCGAGCGAGCCCGGGCGTCGGCCCGCCTCTCGGTCGCTGACCTCTACGTCGACTACTTCGCCCTCGGCGGCACGGCCGAGCTTGCCGAAGTCGTGTCGTACCTGCGCGGCGACCCGTCCCCCTTGGACCTGCACCAGCACGACCTCATCATCCACGCCGTCAACGAGCACCTGAGCGACCTCGGCCAAGGCCTCCTCGCGTATGCGGGCGACGGCCGGTGACAAGGGAGAGGCGCCGGGATGAGTGACGAGAAGCGATCGGGCGAGCGGGCGTGGGGTAGGCACGAGTGGGACTTCGCCGATGATCACCGAGACGATGCCGTCGCTGCGCGTGAGCTCGCGGCCGGTTCCGGGGAGGCTGCGGCTGGCGAAAGCGAACGTGCAGAAGATCCGACAGACGAGCGCGGCGCGAGCGGGGAACTCCCCCCCGAGGCGAAGGAACAGGACAGCCGCGCTGATGCAGTGAGCGCGCGACGGGACCCGCGCGAGCATGCCCGGGCGCGAGACGGCCCCTCTCGGAGGGAGGAGGCAGACGGGCTCCGGACGCCAACACGCCTGTGACTGCGCTTGCCATGGCCTTCGCTCAGCTCGCCCGTCGCCTTCTCGAGTCCGACGACGTCGAGGGGGTGCTCACTCGGGCAGCCGAGGCGGCGGTGACCGACATCCCGGGGTGCGCAATGTCGAGCATCACCTTTCGGGAGGACGGCAGCCTGCGGACGGTGCTGGCAACCCACGAGGGTGCCTTCGCGGCCGACCAACTGCAGTACCAGGCCGAGGAAGGGCCGTGCCTGGTTGCCCTCGAAGAGCCGATCGTGCATTCCCCTTCCCTGCCCGACCCGCGTTGGCCGACGCTCGGGACTCGACCACTCGACCTGGGCGTTCACGCGGTCGTCTCCTACGGCCTCGACCTCGGCGGAGGCGCGCCGCGGACGCCGATCGCCGGCTCGCTCAATGCCTACGCGCTGGCTCCGGGCGCGTTCGACGATGAGGCCATCGAGGTCGGCCTCATCCTCGCCGTCCATACCTCCATGGCGCTTTGCGCCGTCGGCGGCCGAGAACCCGCCGGGCTGGTGGCCCGGCTCTACGACGCCCTGCCGTCGCGAGACGTGATCGGCCTCGCCGAGGGGATCCTGATGGAGCGGTCGAACATCACGGCCGAGGCCGCCTTCGACGTGTTGCGGCGCACGTCGGGGCGTCTCGGCGTGAAGCTCCGAGACTTGGCTGGGCGCCTGGTTGAGACGGGGAGGCTCGACGGCGGCGACAGGACAGCCTGAGACCACCACGGCACCGTTCCTCCGACCATCGATCAGCCGTCTGATGGGGCTCCGGAGGAGGGCCCGGGCCGGTGAGGGCAGCCTCTCGGCCCAGCCTCGAGCGGGAGACGGTGTCCGACCGCGCACGCGACAGCGAGAGGCCAAGTTCGATCTGGCACGATCGGCTTCGTCGACGCGGGCTTGGTGCGAGAGCTGGTCCGTCCGGCATCGCTCGATGGGTTGGCGACGGTGACGCCGGCGCTTCAGTACGGGCAGAGGCGTCGCGGGATGGTGACAAAAGAGATCGGGTCGTCGGTACTTCTGTTCAGGCTGCTGCCGCGTGGGACGCGTACGGTCCGGCCATCTTCGGCGCCGCCGCGCTCGGGTGCGGCCGGACCGCAGCAGAGCAAGTCGCGCAAAGGGTGTCCATCCGATGGCGGTATCAACAGGACGAGCCGCCCACGAGCACGGTGACAACCGAGACGAAGCTCGCCCTGGCTGCTTACCGCGCCGCTCGATCCCTGGCCGCCTTCGGTGCCGAGCGTAACGACGCCGCAGCCTCGGGGGGCGGACTCGCCCGGAGTGTCAGGCCGTCGTCGGATGGCACCGACGAGTCGGGTGCCCGGCTGGCGGCGCTTGCCGAAGAGGATCGAGAGTCGCTGATCGCCACCGTGGCGGCCCGGTGCACCTACCGCGAGATCGCAGCGGTGCTGGGCACAGCGCCCGCAACGGTGGCTTCCAGGCTTGGCTCGGCCCTCCGCCATCTGGCTGGCCCTCGGCATGATGGCCGTGGTGTGCCATGACCTCCACAGCGCCTCGGCTGAGCGGGTGCGAGGATGGACTGCCCCGGAGGCTGCGGCCCGGGCTCAGCACCGTACGCGGTCGCAGCGCCAGTCGCCGATAGCCCTACGCCGAGGACAGCACGTGCGGTGCCGGCGCCCGGAAGCACGCCGTCGCCGTGGGCATGGTCCAAGGCGGGTACGGCGTCATTCGACTCGGGGAGAGCAGCGGTATCTCGACGCCAGCTGGAAGCTCGCGTGGCACGGCTCGTTCCCTCGAGCCCGGGGAGCTGCGCACCCACCCGGTCCTCGCGGCCGACCTGGACGACGGCCGCCTCGCGCCTTCGTCCCCGGCCGCTCAGGCAGTCCGGTCGCCGCCCCAGCGCGCCAGTCGAGCGCTCCCGAGGTCACCTGCGCTCAGGACCGCAACGTCTGGTCGGGAAGCACGCCGAACACGTCGCGATACGCACGAACGAACCGGTCCGAGTTGGCGAAGCCCCAGCGCGTCCCGATCTCGCGTACCGAGGCGCCGC
Organism: Actinomycetes bacterium; assembly: GCA_021797795.1. GTDB lineage: Bacteria > Actinomycetota > Acidimicrobiia > Acidimicrobiales > Bog-793 > JAKACF01. The sequence continues at coordinate 11,181 of JAJZZB010000016.1, forward strand.
TCGGATCCTCCGCCTGCAGCTCTCGGTGCGCGGCCTCCAGCCGTACCCGGCGGACATAGCTCATCGGTGTAACGCCGCGGTGACGCCGAAATGCCAGCTGCAACGCCCGCGGCCCCACCCCGGCCGAAGCGGCGATCTCCGCCAGGGTGATGGGGCGGTGCGCGTTGGCGTCGATGAACGCCACCGCCCGACGCAGTGCCGCCGTTCCCACCGCACCCGGCCCAGGCAGGTACTCCTGGGTCATGGTGGTGTTCGGGAACGTCGCCAACGCTGCCGCGGCGAGCATCATGGCCGTCTCAGCTTGCACCAGCGGGTAGCCCAGGGCCGAGCCGTCCGCGTTCAGCTCACGGTTCACATGGATGAGCGTGGCCCGCCACAACCTGTTCAACTGCGGCGACGCGGGCGCCGTCGAGAGGAAGCGAAACGCCGAGTGTCCCGCGTCGAGCCCCAGGTCCGCGGCCTTGCCGACGAGGGTCATCGGGACCATCACGACCAGCAGATCGATATTGTCCCAGCGGACGGCGAGAGGCAAGTCGGTCGAGTACCGCGCGACGTGGTCTCGGTCCACCAAGACATCCTCGTCAGCCGTCTGGAAGTTCAGCCGCCCGCTACGAGCGACGCCGGTTATGAACGGCTCGAACGGCTCGGCCAGCGCCAGCGTGCATGCCGAGTGGCGAATGGTGGCCGCGGTCACCTGCCCGGCCGTCACCGACGTGGTGTGGAACGAGAAGTCCTCGAAGTTGCCCGAAAAGGCGATCGGCCGCCTCGGCGCGTAGGTGTCCATGAGCGCAGCGTGAGCCACATCGGGGTCCGAAGTCTCGAGCGTGACGCGCGCCGGAGCGGTGTAACCGACTGCCATGCTCAGATCACCGCCTCACATCCTGGTGCTTGCTCTCCGACCCGACGGTGGTCGCTTCGTTGGAGCGAACGCTCGCAGGACCTCGGTGCTGGTACCAGTCCATGTGGCCGGCTGGGAGAGCCGTCCGCCAGCACGTCGAGGCTCGGGACGCCCGAACACCTTGGCAAACCGGCACACACCTCCTTGCGGCCACAGCCTCACGGCGCTCTCGCCGTCAGGTAGTGGCCTCGCATCGAGTCTACGAGCCGATCGCTGACGGCCAGCATCCTGAAGCTCTACGAGGGGTACGGCCGTCGGAGCTGCCGCTGAGCCGACAACGCCGGACACCGGGCGGGCCCCTGTCTCGGCTGTCTGAACGCCCGCGTCGCCACCAGGCAGGCCCGCCAAGGACTTGCTGACCCGGCGTGGAGGCGCGCCCGGTGACGTGTCACGGCGTCTGCGGCGACCGACGCTCGCCTGTGGCTCGTCGCCGGGAGCAACGGCGAGCCCCGCGAGGACGATGGGCATCGCGGATGCGGCCTTCCCCTCTCGCCACACGTCGGCCGTACTCCTGTTCGGTGGAAGCTCCCGCCCGAGACGGCTCCGTCGAAGGGCGGACTCAGGCTCGCGCGAGGAGCAGGGAGGGAGGGCCGATGTGCAGTTCTCGACCCCGGGGCCAGCGTGGGCCACCGAGGAGGACGCCGGGCTTCTCTCCTGCGAGCCGCCGGAAGTCGTGCAGGTCATAGAGCCGCCGGCCCGACGCCCGTGTTCCCAGCACGCTGACACCGCGGGCAGTTCCTGCCGCCGACCGAGCAGCTCCCGCGACGGCGAAGACGGATTTGCCGTTCTGCACCGCCCGACTGCCGGCTCGGCTCGGGCGGCCGTTCACCCCTCTCCTGGCAACTGACACAGAACAAGCGCCGACGGCTCCGGTCCCACAGGCAGTTGTCGCCGCGCGAGATCCTGGCACCACAGCTCGAGCAGCCACCGTCGCGGCCGAGCCCTCGCGGCGAAGAGCGCCCTCCAGAGGCGCAGCCGGCCCCCTCCGTCTCCGGTGGGTCGAGAGTCTCCGCCGCGCGTGCCCAGCCGTGCCTCGCGATCCGCCTTGCACGTCGTGCCATGATCGGTCACGCGGCTCAGCGAACCAGGCGCGGGAGCGGACGACGAGCCGGCGACGGCGGGCCTGCCGATTTGGCGGGCCGGGCCCTCAGCGGACCGAGAAGCCGGTGCCGTCGATGCAGAAGTTGGTGGTCCCCCCGTAGCGGCGTCCCACCTCGGCGAGGAACCTCACCGTGATCCGCCAGCCGGCGTAGCGGGACATGTCGATGCTCATGTGCCCGTAGCCATGGCCGGCCCGCAGGTTGGAGTAGCGCGCCGGGGTCCACAGCCACCTCCCTGTCCTGCCGAGCACCTGTACCCGCAGGGTGTCGACCGCCTTGGAGGTCCGCTCGCTCGAGTCGATGTGGAGGTAGTAGGAGAGATCGACCGTGGTGCACCGGGCGGGGATCTTCACGGTCTGGGAGAGGGCGTAGAAGTGGCGGGTGGTGCCGCGCCCGAGCCAGGCGAACCACGAGCCGAAGCGGGCGACCTCTCGGTGCGCCGCCTCGGCGTTCGACACGACGACCCCGGGCGTCGCCGTCCAGGGCGCCGGTGTGCCCATCTCGAAGCCGGCGTTCTTGAACAGCTGAGCTGCCGGACAGCTCGAGGAGGGCTCGACGGTCCAGGTGAACCGGGCCGAGGCGGTGTGGCCACTCCCGTCGGTCGCCGTCACGGTGGTGGTGTAGCTCTTGGCCGTCGACGGCGTCCCGGAGACGAGCCCCGAGCTGCTCGAGATGGTCAGCCCCGCCGGGAGCCCGGTAGCGCTGTAGGCGAGCGTGGCACCGGCCACCGTGTCGCTCGCCCGGATCTGGAGCGAGACGGGGCTCCCCACCCTCGAGGTCACCGTGCCGGGGCTCGCGACCGAGACAGGGTCGGTCTGGCTCTGGGGAGCGGCGCACAGGGTCGAGGCGAGGTTCACGGCGTCGGGGGAGCCGAGGCCCGAGGCCATGTCGTAGCCGGACGTGGCCGAGTAGAGCGTGCTTGTGGCGACGAGACTGTTGCTTCCCTTCGTCACGTCGTGGAAGTCGCTGGCGTAGGCGACGGCGGCCGCGCGGTACAGGGCGGGGTTGGCGAAGCCGATCCGCCGGCCCCCGCAGGCGCTCGAGGCGTCGGTGAGGGCTGCCACCGCCGCCCAGAGCGGGGCGGCCGCACTCGTCCCGCCGATGGGCTGCCAGCCGGTCGTGCGGGTCCCCGTTCCCGTGTAGTAGATCGTGTAGCCGGTGTTGGGGTTGGCGTCGGCCGAGACGTCGGGCACCTCCCGGCAGTAGCCGGAGGCGACGCTGCAGGGCGTCGCAGACGAGTTGGCGTTGACGACGTTGAGGGAGCCGGGCGCCGACGACTGGTAGGTCGGCATCGGCCAGAAGCTCGAGATGCCGCCACCGCCCCCGGCAGCCGGAGAGTAGGGGGAGGCAGGGGTGTTCCAGACGGTCTCCGCCGGGGGAGGGCCGGGCGAGGCGAGCGACGTCCCGCCGACACCGGTCACATAGGGCTGGCTGGCGGGGTCGTCGACTGCGAGCGAGCTCGTCCCGCAGTCCTCGGCGCCGCTGTCGCCGGCGGCGGCGAAGACGGACTGGCCCTGGACCGCCGCCTGCTCGAACAGGACGCTCTCGGCCTGCGCCGCGCTCCGGCCGAGCGCAGCCTCGCACAGCCCCCAGGAGGTCGAGACCACCTGGGCGACGTCGTTCGAGACGATCTCGCTGTAGGTGTCGTAGGCGCCGGTGGCGGAGTTCGGGCCCTGGTAGACGTCGATCGTCGCCTTCGGGGCGAGCCCGATGAGATCCTCGATGTCGAGGGCGGCCTCGCCTTGACCCGGCCCCGATCCGGCACCGCCGTCCACCTTCGTGTAGACCACCTTCGTGCTGGTCCCGAAGCAGGACTGGTAGGCGGCGATGTCGGTCGGGCTGTCAGGCTCGAGCTCGAACAGGGCCACGGTCGTCCCGGCGCCCGTGTCACCCTGGTTGTACAGGCCCGTCATACCGTAGGCGGCAGCGAGCTGGCCGGGCAGGTACGAGCCGTAGTCCGACGCGGTCGACTGGGCTTGGCTGCAGGCATTGACGGCACCGGCTGCAAGGTGCGCGACGACGGGATGGGAGGCCGTCTGGGGGGACCGGACGAGCGGGATCGGGGTGGGAAGAGCGACGTTGTCGAGGCCGATGACCGCCTCGGTCGTCGCGGCGGCCGCTCCGGCGAGCAGTGGGGCGGAGGCGTTGGCGTAGGCGAGCCGGCCCGAGGGGAGGCGGACCTGGTCGAGGCGGGTGTGAAAGGCACGCTCGAGGGCCGAGGCGGCGGCGGTGACCGGGAGGCTGAGGTGGTTCCGGGAGAGATGGCCGTAGCGGAGTCCGTCTGCGCTCAGCTGCGCCTCGAGGGCCCGGACCTCGGAGCTCGTCGGGCCGAAGCGTCCCGCGAAGGCCCCTCTCGGGAGGAATTGTCCGTACAGCGGCGAGCCAGGTGTCGACACTCCGGCGGCGTAGGCGGCGAGCGCGGTGGGGTTGCGCGGCTTCAGGACGACGTCGACGTGCAAGGTTGTCCTCGGCGAGAGGGGAGCCACCACGTGTGTGCCGGCCGGCAGGCGCGGGGCCTGCCCGATCCGCTCGAAGCGGACGGCGGCCGCTGCCGAGCCGTTCGGGCCGGCCGTCATCGACACGACGCCGGCCGGCAGGGCGAGCATGCCGGCGAACACACCGGAGAGGCGGCGCCACCGCCGTCCCTCTCGCTGCATCCTCGCCCCTCCTCCTCCTCAGTGGACGGAGCCTGTCCGCCGACCACCCCGTCATGCCCCGGGGAGGAGCATGGTCTCCGTCCCTTCGGGCTGTCGGTCTGCGCTGAGAGTAGCGCAGCGAGCGCTGTCAGTGGTGGGAGTCCCCCGCCAAGCTGTGTGAGCCGCACTGTGAGGACGCTTCGGGCAGGTGAGGCCGGATGCGAGCGCCCCGGGGCCCCCGGTGGCGGCATGCCCACGGCGCCGAGGCAGGTGGCTCGAGGAAGACGGCGGCCACCGGACGGCTCCGAGGAGCACCTTGGCGATCCCGGCGAGGGTGGCGACGTCGCGGGGCCGCGGCGAGTGGCCGCTCGGAGCCCCCACCGGCGTGCCTCGATCAGACGACCCGGAGGCCTCGCAAGTCGGGTGGAGGAACGGACGAGGCTGGGGCGGCCACACGCGCCGAGGCGAGAAGCGGGAGCGCTGAGTCGCGGTCGGAGCGGGCGCCGCCGAGCACACCGAGGTCCTGCACGGGCATCCGGGTCGCGAACAGCGAGGGCGGTCCCGGGCTCTGGGGAGCCCGGAGGCGCCGGTCAGAAAGATCCCGCCGGAGCTGGCGGGACGAGCGTCCACAGGGCGCTGCTCGCTCGAGGGCGGCGTGAAAGGGTGCCGAGCCTCAAATCGCCTGCCGGCTCCGTCGCGTCCATACGCGGCAGGTGTCCTTCCCTGCGCCTCTGCTCCTGTTCGGTCGTGTGGCCCCGGCGGTCGGGACCCGCCGCTACGGTCGGCTCTGTGGAGGCGCTCCGAGCGTTGCCGGTCACGGCGCGCACAGCTGACCGTGCGGTCTTCCTCCAGCGATCCCGGCGGCGCGAAGCGGCCTGGATCCGCGTCGGTACGCCCCTCGCGGCCCGGTCGAGGGCGACGGCACCGCGTCCCATGTCGGAGGCGAGCTGGCCGTGCTGCCGGCACCGGTCGTGGTCGGCAGGCGACGCAGCCGGATCAAGGAGAGCTGCCGGGCGGGGAGCGCCCGGTCCGGACCGGGGCCGTCATCACCCGCCGGAGCCGCCGGGCGGCTCGGCGTCAGCAGGGGCGACGGAAGCGTGGTGGCGGCATGAGCATCCTTCCCGAGTTGGGGGAGGATGGACGACTCTGACGAAAGGAGCGCGTACGTGACGGTGCTCGGGAACGTGCTGGGCCGGGCGACGATCATCCTCGACGAGGGCGGTGTCGACCTCGAGAAGGCGTCCGACAACCTCTTCGCGGCCGATCCTCAGGCGCTCTACGAGCGTTGGGACGAGTTCAGGAACTGGCTCTCGGGATGGCAACCCGACTTCGACCGCGTGGCGGCCGTGCCCTTGATCGAGGCGGAGCTGCTCTCACCGGCACCCTTCCCTTCCCAGGTCTTCGGCATCGGCCTCAACTACCGTGACCATGCGGCGGAGACCGGCGCCGAGATGCCGGGGAGGCTGGCCGTCTTCACGAAGTACCCGACCTGCATCACGGGCGGTTTCGAGGAGATCGTGCTCCCCGACGGCGGCACCGTCGACCACGAGGTCGAGCTCGTCGTCGTGATGGGTCGGCGGGCCCATCACATCGCCGACTGGGAGGCGTGGGAGCACGTGGCCGGCGTCTGCGTCGGCAACGACGTCTCCGAGCGGACCCTGCAGCGGGCGGCGGGCAACCAGTTCTCCCTCGGCAAGTCCTTCCCCGGCTTCGGGCCGATGGGGCCATGGCTCGTCACCCCCGACGAGCTCACCCAGCCCGACGACCTCGCTCTCTCCTGCGTCGTCAACGGGGAGGTCCGCCAGTCCAGCCGGACGAGCGAGATGGTCTACCCCGTCTCCCGCATCATCGAGGAGATATCCGCCGTGGTACCGCTCCTGCCGGGCGACGTCATCTTCACCGGCACTCCTGCCGGCGTCGGATGGGTGCACGGGCGCTTCCTCGAGCCCGGCGACGTGGTCGAGTGCACGATCGAGAGCATCGGCACCATCCGGAACACCGCCGGACACGCCTAGCCGTGGGCACCCTCGCCGTGGCCCGATCCGAGCCCGGGCGGTGAGCGTGCCGGCCGGGGAGGCGCCCCGGCCGGCGGGCTACCCAGGAGAGCTCGAGGCCGAGGTCCTGCTCACCGACGGCCGCGTGGCGGCACTTCGGCCGATCGTGCCCTCCGACGCTGCGGCGCTCCTCCAGTTCACGACGCAGCTCTCCGAAGAGACGGTCTACTTCCGCTTCTTCTCGCCCCGCCGCGGGCTGAGCGAGGCCGAGCTGGCGCACCTCGTGACCGTGGACTACCGGGACCGGCTGGCCCTCGTCGCCCTCGTCGAGGGGGAGCTGGCAGCGGTCGCCCGCTACGAGCGCCACGGTGAGTCCGAGGAAGCCGAGGTCGCCTTCACCGTCCGGGACGACCAGCAGCGCCGGGGGCTCGGCACCGTCCTGCTCGAGCACCTGGCGTCTGCCGCCCGCGCCCGCCAGGTCCGCACCTTCGTCGCCGACACCCTTGCCGAGAACTCGCGCATGCTCGGCGTCTTCCGCTCCGCCGGTTTCGTCGAGAGCGCCCGCTACGACGCCGGGGTCATCCGGGTGACCCTCCAGCTCGAGCCGGCACCGGGCTATCTCGAGAAGGTGGAGGAGCGGGACCGGGCCGCCTCCGTCCGCTCCGTCTCCTACCTGCTCGAGCCGGGCTCGGTGGCGATCGTCGGGGCGAGCCCGCGCCGGGGCACCATCGGCCACGAGCTCGTGCGCAACGTCCTGTCCGGCGGCTTCACCGGCTCGCTCTACCCGGTCAACCCGACTGCCACCGAGGTGCTCGGCGTACCCGCCTACCCGTCGGTCTCGGCGCTTCCCGGCCCCGTCGACCTCGCCGTCGTCGCCGTGCCGGCCGCAGCGGTGGCCGACGTGGTGGAGGAGTGCGGCCGGGTGGGCTGCCGGGGTCTCGTCGTCATCTCGGCCGGCTTCGCCGAGATGGGGCCGAAGGGGGCGGCGGCCGAGCGAGAGCTCGTCTCGCTGGCCCGCCGGGCCGGGATGCGCCTCGTCGGGCCGAACTGCATGGGGCTCATCAACACCGCTCCCCACATCCGCCTCAATGCCACGTTCGCCCCGGTGGCGCCCGTGCCGGGGCGGATCGCCTTCTCCTCCCAGTCGGGCGGTCTCGGCGTCGCCATCCTCGACGAGGCGACGCGGCGGGGACTCGGCATCTCGAGCTTCGTCTCGGTGGGCAACAAGGCCGACGTGAGCGGCAACGACCTCATCCGCTACTTCGACGCCGATCCGGGGACCGACCTCATCCTGCTCTACCTCGAGTCCTTCGGGAACCCTCGCCACTTCAGCCGCATCGCGCGACGGGTCGCACGCCACAAGCCCATCATCGCCGTGAAGTCGGGCCGCTCGCGCTCGGGCTCGCGCGGGGCGTCCTCCCACACGGCGGCCTCCGCCACCCCCGACCCGGTCGTCGACGCCCTGTTCCGCCAGGCGGGCGTCATCCGGGTGGAGACGCTCGAGGAGCTCTTCGACGTGGCGGAGCTGTTGAGCCACCAGCCCCTGCCGGCGGGCGGGCGTGTGGCCGTTCTCGGCAACGCGGGGGGCCCCGGGGTGCTGGCGGCGGATGCCTGCGAGGGGCTCGGCCTCGAGGTGCCGCTCCTGTCCGAGGTGACCCAAGAGCGGCTCCGGGAGGTGCTCTCGCCCGAGGCCGGGGTCCGCAACCCCGTCGACTGCGTCGCATCGGCGACGGCAGAGGAGTACCGCCGGGCCCTCGAGATCCTCCTCGGCGACGATGGCATCGACGCCGTGATCGTCATCTTCACGCCGCCGCTCGTCACCGAGGGCGAGGACGTCGCCGCCGCCGTCGCCGAGGTGGCGGCCCACTCGGCCAAACCGGTGGTCGCCAACTTCCTGGCGGCGGGCCGGGCGGTCGAGGCGCTGCGGTCGGGCGAGCGGCGGGTCCCGTGGTTCACCTACCCGGAGTCGGCAGCGCGGGCGCTCTCACGTGTGGTGCCCTACGCCCGGTGGAGGGCGACGCCCGAGCCGGGCAGGACCGAGCTCGCGGGGACCGACGCCGGGCACGCCAGGCGGCTCCTCGCAGACGCGCTCGAGGAGGCGCCCGAGTGGTCAGTGGGCGAGGAGGGTCACTGGCTCCCGGCCGACCGCGTCCGCCAGGTGCTCGCCGCCTACTCGATCGAGGTGGGAGAGGCCGGGGCGGTGTGGCACGAGCAGGGGTCGCCGCCACCCGAGACCATCGTCGGCCTGGTCGACGACCCGGCGTTCGGACCGCTCGTCACCTTCTCGATCGCCGGCATCCCGAGCGACATACTCGACGATCGGGCGCTCTCGCTCGTACCGGTCAGCTTCGAGGAGGCCCGCTCGCTCGTCACCTCGCTCCGGTCGTCCCGGTTGCTCGAGGGCTACCGCGGGTCGCCTCCGGCGGACCTCGACGCCCTTGCCGACCTCGTCTGCCGGGTCGGCGCGATGGCCGAGGACCTCCCCGAGCTGGTCGAGGTGGAGCTCTGCCCGGTCGTCTCGACCGGCCGGGGCTGTCACGTGCTCGGTGGCCGCATGCGGATCGTCGCCGTCCGCCCCGAACCCGAGCTCCGGCGCCGGCGTCTCCGGTGACCTCAGCCCCGGGCGCGCCGCCGCGTCCGGGCCGCCCGCTCGAGCGTCCCCTCGTCGAAGACGGGTTCGTCGGTCTCGACGACCCGCCCGTCGGAGGAGAACAGGAGGAACCGGTCGAAGTGGCGGGCGAAGTAGCGGTCGTGGGTGATGGCGAGGACCGTGCCCTCGTAGCGCTCGAGACCGGCCTCGAGCGCCTCGGCCGACTCGACGTCGAGGTTGTCGGTGGGTTCGTCGAGGAGCAGGAGCGTGGCGCCGGAGAGCTCGAGGAGCAGGATCTGTAGCCGTGCCTTCTGGCCGCCGGACAGGGTCTCGTAGCCTTGGTGCTTCGCCTCGGCGAGCTCGTAGCGGCTGAGGACCGCCACCGCCCGCCCGAGGGGCAGGTCGAAGCCCTGCTCGAGGATCTCTGCCAGCGTGCGCTCGTCGAGATCGGGATGCTCGTAGCTCTGGGCGAAGTGGCCGGGGACGACCCGCGCCCCGAGACGCGCCTCGCCGAGATGCGCCACGTCCTGTCCCGCCAGGAGCCGCAGGAGGTGCGACTTCCCCGTGCCGTTCGGGCCGAGGCAGACCAGGCGCTCGGAGGCGACCACCTCGAGGTCGAACGGCGCGGTGAGCCCGCTGAGTGCGAGCCCACTGCAGGTGAGGACGCGCCTGCCCGTCCTCCCGCCGGCGAGCCGCATCGAGAGCCGCTGCGGCCGCGGGATCGCCTCGGGCGGGCCTGCCTGCTCGAAGCGCTCGAGGCGGTGGAGGGCGTTCGTCAGCTTGGAGGCGAAGTCGGAGTTGTAGGACGCCTTCCTTCGCATCTCGGTGACGAGAGCCTTCAGCCGGGTCCGCTCCTCGGACCAGCGAGCGTGCAGCTCCTCGAGGCGTGCCAGGCGGTTCGCCCTGGCCTCCTCGTAGGTGGAGAAGGAGCCCCCGTGGACCCATGCGGTGGAACCGGCGGCCGTCCGCTCGAGCGTCACGATGCGCGTGGCGCTGCGGGCGAGCAGCTCCCGGTCGTGGGAGACGAGGAGCACGGTCTTGCGGGTGGCGGCGAGCTGCAGCTCGAGCCACTCCTTGCCCGGCACGTCGAGGTAGTTGTCGGGCTCGTCGAGGAGGAGCAGGTCGGCCTGCGAGCCGAGGAGCGCGGTGAGGACGAGCCGCTTCTGCTCGCCGCCCGAGAGCGAGCGGACCGGCCGTCCGGCGGCCTCGGCGAGGGGAAGGCCGAGCGACTCGGTGACGGCCGCGTCCCAGGCGACCTCGGCTCCGTAGCCGCCGAGGTCGCCCCAGTCGGCGAGCGCCCCGGCGTAGGCGAGCTGCTCGTCCTCCCCGCCGCCGGCCGCCACGGCCGCCTCGGCCCGCCGCAGCTCGACAGCAGCCGTGCGAAGCGGCGGCGGGGCGATCGAGACGAGGAGGTCGCGCACCGTCGAGTCGTCGCGAATCGAGCCCACGAACTGGGGCATCATGGCGAGGGAGCCCGAGACCGAGACGGAACCTGCCTCCGGCTCGAGCTCGGGCCAGGTGACGACCGGGCGCCCCCCGGCGGCGGCGATCATCTGGATGAGCGTCGTCTTGCCGGATCCGTTCGGCCCGATGAGCGCGGTGACCGAGCCGTCGTCGACGCGGAAGGAGACGTCCGCCAGGAGCGGGCGCCCGTCCGGCAGCGAGCAGGCCACCCCGTTGACGTCGATGTGGCCGCCCACCGCGCCAGTATGGCCTCGGGGCACGACCCGGGCCCGCCAGGCGACAGACTAGGGGCATGAACGAGCACGGGGTCGGACCGACCACCGCCGAGCGACTGTCGGAGGTGCTCGCCTCCGACGTGGCGAGGCTGTTCGGGCAGGACCCGGCCGTCCGCCTCGGCGAGGACCCGGAGGCGGTGCACCAGGCCCGGGTCGCCGCCCGGCGGCTGCGGGCCCTCCTGCGCAGCTTCCGGCCGGTGCTCCGCCGGAAGGCCGTCGGTGGTCTCGATGTCCTCGGGGCCGACCTTCGCCGCCACGGCCGCCTGCTCGGGCGGGTGCGCGACCTCGACGTGCTCATCGAGCGACTCGGTGCCGACGCTGACGAGCTCGACCCGCCCGGGTGCGCCCCCGTCCTCGCCCGGCTCGGCGTCGAACGCCAGGCCGCCTTTGCCGACCTCCTGCTCGAGATGGACTCGGCGCGCTACCTGGCGCTTCGCGATGAGCTCGCCGGCCTCCCCGAGGCCGAGCTCACCCGGCGGGGAGCCGCCACCAGTCCTGCAGCCGACGTGCTCGTGCCCCTCGTGCACCGGGAGTGGGCGAGGCTCGAGGCGGCGGTCGCCGAGCTCGGCCCGGCCCCCGAGGACGTCGCCCTCCACCACGTCCGGATCCTCTCGAAGCAGGTGCGCTACGCGGCCGAGGCCACGGTCGCGGACGGACCGGAGGGCCTCGCCTCGCTCGCCAAGGGGTCGGCGAGGATCCAGAAGGTGCTCGGCGAGCTGAACGACGCCTCCCGGGCGACATCGTGGCTCGAGGGGCTGAAGGCCACGCCGTGGCCGGCCGACCTGCTTGCCGAGTCCGGGGGGGACCCCTTCGTCACCGTCGAAGGGCTGCTCGCCCGCCAGCATCTGGCCCTCTCGAGGCAGCGCAGGAGATGGCGCGGGAGCTACGAGCGGGCCGCCAAGGCGGCGGCCCGCCTCGGCTGGATCGCCGCCTCCCGGCTCGAGTCGGTCAGGCCGTGATGGCCTCGATGCGGGCGAGCACCTCGTCGTCGAGACGTCCCATCACCTCGAGGGCCGCCATGTTCTCGCTGACCTGCTCGGGCCGGCTGGCGCCGGTGATGACCGTCGAGACGCGCGGGTTGCGCGCGCACCATGCGATCGAGAGCTGGGCGAGCGAGCAGCCGAGGTCGTCGGCGACCTGCTTGAGCGCCCGGACCTTCTCGTTGCGGCGCTCGTCGGTGAGCTCGGGGCGGAGCCACTCGTAGCCCGCCAGGGCCGCCCGGCTCCCCTCGGGGATCCCGTCCAGGTACTTCCCGGTGAGCTGCCCGGAGGCGAGCGGGCTCCAGGTGGTGAGCCCGATCCCGTGACGCTCGAGGACGGGCAGGTACTCCCTCTCGACGCGCCCCCGCTCGAGGAGGTTGTACTCGGGCTGCTCGACCACCGGCTTGCGCAGGTGGTGGCGCTCGGCCACATCGAAAGCCTCGACGATCTGGGCCCCGGACCACTCCGAGGTCCCCCAGTAGAGCGCCTTTCCTGCCGAGACGATGTCGTGCATCGTCCAGACGACCTCTTCCATCGGGGTCTCGGGATCCGGCCGGTGGCAGAAGAGCAGGTCGACGAAGTCGTGGTCGAGGCGGTCGAGCGAGCCGTCGATGGCCTGCATGAGGTACTTGCGGTTGAGGGTGTTCGACATGTTGACGTCCTCGGACAGCCCCCAGAAGAGCTTGGTCGAGATGACGTAGCTCTTGCGGGCCCAGCCGAGCTTTCTCAGCACCCGGCCCATGATGACCTCGGACTGGCCGCCGGCGTAGGCCTCGGCGTTGTCGAAGAAGTTGACCCCGGCGTCATGGGCGGCCGTCATGCAGGACATGGCGAGGTCGTCGTCGAGCTGGGGCCCGAAGGTCACCCAGGAGCCGAAGGAGAGCACGCTCACCTTGAGGCCGGCCCGGCCGAGCCGTCGATATTCCATCTCCACTGCCACGCTCCTTTGGTGGTCGCCGTCTTCTCAGTGCACTGCCGAGTGGGCCTGCTCGAGCAGGGTGGCCAGCTCCTCCTGCTGGCCCTTCTCGAGCACCTTGAGTCGCCGCCCGAAGGCGCGGTCGGTGGCCGCCTCGGCCGCCGACCAGGCGTCCTTCGCCAGCTCCACGTCGGGGTAGGGCTCCTCCCAGCCGAAGACACCCGCCATGAACGGCGTCCTGATGAGCAGGGCGACGAGCGGGTCGAGCCCGGCGGCGAGCACGGCGCAGCTGTGGAGGGCGCCGCGCAGCTCGCGCAGCGCGTTCAGGCGGTGCATGGCGAGCTCCGCCGGGGCCGCCGGCTCGTCCAGGGTCCGCCAGCCGGCGAAGAGGGGAGCGCCGGCCGGGTTGGCCGCCTGCTCGACCTGGCCGAGCAGGGCGGCGAGGCGGACGAAGTCGAGGTCGTCGTCGAGGTGCTCGGTGCTCCAGCGGTGCAGGCAGCCGGCGAACTCGGTGGCCGCCTTGCGCGGCCCCATCGTCCTGCCGCCCCGCTCCCAGCGCTCGCGGATCATCGCCGGATTGAAAAAGACGAGGGCGGCGCTCGCCACCGAGGCGTCGACCTCGCCGAGGACGCCGGCGCGCCCGTAGACGTAGAAGTCGAGGCCCTCCAAGCCGATGCGGTTGCCGTGCTCGTAGGTGGCGGAGTCGATCATGAAGTTCGACGGCAGGTCGCGGATCGGCTGTGCCAAGCGCCGTGCCAGTTGGTCGAGCACCCTGTGAGTCCCTTCCGCGGAGCCGCTGCTCCTCGGTCGAGCCGGCCCGCACCCCTTGTCGCTTCGCTTGCCTCCCGCGTGCCCACCGGGCGACGCCACCTCGACGGTAACGGCGTGTCGCTACGATGCCGGCGCACGGCGCGACCCCCGCGCCGGCGCCGCGCAGGAGGCAGCGTGCCGGACCGCAAGCTCGTGGTGCTCGCCGACGACGAGGGCAGGGTCCTCGGCGTGCGGGCGAAGCGGGCCGCCCACGAGCCGCCCGGCGAGTTGCACCTTGCCTTCTCGGTCTTCCTGTTCCGCCCGGACGGGCGGACGCTCGTGCAGCAGCGGGCGGCCGGCAAGTACCACTTCGCCGGCGCGTGGGCGAACGCCTGCTGCTCGCATCCCGAGCCGGGCGAGGCGCTCGGTGCCTCGGCGATGAGACGGGTTCGAGAGGAGCTCGGCGTCGACTGCGCGCTCGAGGAGGTCGGCCGCTTCGTCTACCGGGCGGTCGACCAGTCGAGCGGGCTCGTCGAGCACGAGTACGACCACGTCTTCGTCGGAGCGCTGGACGACGACGCCGCAGACTCGGTCCGGCCCGACCCCGAGGAGGTGCAGGGGTGGCGCTGGGTCGACCCCGCCGAGGTGGCCGGAGCGGGCGAGGAGGAGGGCTTCGCACCCTGGTTCGCCGAGTCGCTCGGCCTCGCCCTCATGGGGCGCCAGCGACGACGCGGGTGACGATCTCCGCCAGCTGCTGAGGGCGGTCCTCCTGGAGGAAGTGGCCGGCGCCCACGAGCCTCGGGTGTCCGAGCCCTCGGGCGCCGGGCACCTTCTCGAGAAAGACCCGATCGCCGCCGGTGATCGGGTCGGAGTCGGAGAACACGCAGAGCAAGGGCCGCTCCGAGGTCTCCGGGGCCGGGTCGTGTGGGCGCGTGGGACGAGGGCGGGGAGCCTCCGGGCGCCCTTCTTGTGGCACTCGTCGGGAAGGGCACCTCGTAGCCCGAGCGGACCCTGGGTCGAGCTCGGTCGTGCATCCCCCGGCGACGATCCGGCCGATCGGGAGGATCGTCGCCCCTGGCTGATGCGCTGCCAGCGGACGGAGCCCTCGCTCATCGGCTGGTCCCCCGCAGGCCGGTATCGGCGGCGGCGACCCGCCAGGAGCGCTCGGGATGCGACGCCACCAGCCGGAGGCCGATGAGGCCGCCCCGGTCCTGGCAGACGAGGGTGAGCCCGTCGAGGCCGAGGTCGTCGAAGAGGAGCGCGCCCGTCCAGGCGGCGTGGCTTGCGTAGGTGTGGTCGCCCCGGCGCGAGCCGGCTGCGACGAGGACCGGTGCCACGTGGCCGCAGAGGAAGCCCCCAGGACCTCCCACCGTGCATGAGAGGACGATCTCGCCCTCTCCCGGTCCCTCGTCGAGGAAGCGGACCCGTGCCGGGCCCCAACCTGGGGTGGGTCTCTGTCGGCCCTCTAGCGGGCGCGGCGGCCGGTGTGCCTGGCGATGGCGGCCAGCATCAGGTCGCTCGTCACCTTGCGCGACCGCTCGGCCGAGGCTCCCATCTGGTGGCGGAGCGCCTCCCAGGTGGACCAGCTCGTGACGAGCTCGAGCTCGTCCAACAGCAGCGAGCGCTCCCGCGCCGCCTTTTTCAGCTCGGGGGCGAAGACGTCGGCCAGCTGGGACCGCCCGACGCGGTTGGCCTCGTCCACCACGCGGGCGATGGACTCGTGCGCGCTCGCCAGGCGGACGGCGACCCGGCGCACCGGCGTGATCTCCTCGTACATCTTCGAACGGAGCCGGACGATGGCGCCGACGCGCTTGTCGAGCTCCTTCATGTCGGGCCGGGGAGTCAGGTAGCCCTCGAGGATCGGGCGCTGGCGCGTGGCGGCCGCCAGGAAGAGCGTGTCGAGGTCGGCGAAGTGACGAAAGACCGTCCGTTCGGAGACGCCGGCCCGCTCGGCAACCTCGGCCGCGCCGGGGATGGGGCCGCCGCCCTGCTCGCGGATGATCTCGAGGACCGCGGAGACGACCGATTCCCGGTTGCGCTCGGCGCGCAACCGGCGACCGTCCGACAGCTCCTCTCCGTCCTGCGAAGGACGTACAGCGGTGGCAGGCGTAGGGATCACCCCTTCGTGTCAGGCCGGACTGACCGGCACCCGAGCCGACAGCTTATCGTGCGCGCGAGCACAAGCTCGCAGTAGCGCCGGTCGGCTGACAGTTTTCTCACGCCGCCGGGCGACCCTCGCCTGGCGGGCCTGCTCACAGCACAAGGGGCTCGGCGGCCTTCTGGTCCGGATCGGCGGCGGCGTGGCGCGTCCTCGTGCCGACGGTCGAGCGGAGCTTGATCTCGGGCAGGAACAGGGCGAAGACGAAGCCGAGGAAGGTGATCGGCGCCGCCACGATGAACACGGTGTCGATGGAGTGGACGTAGGCCTGCACCGCGGCGGCGTGGATCGTCGTCGGCAGCAGCTTCAGGGCCTTCGGGCTGCCGACGATGAGCTGGCTGATCTGCTTGATGTGCGGCCGGGCCGGGGCGGGAAGCGCCCGGAGGAGGTTGCCGGTCAGCCGGTCGGTCAGCACGGCGCCGAGGATGGCGGTCCCGAAGGCGCCCCCCATCGAGCGGAAGAAGCTGCCGAGCGAGGTGGCCGTGCCGAGGTCCTTGTAGTCCACGCCGTTCTGGACCGCCAGCACGAGAACCTGCATGACGAGGCCGATCCCGACCCCGAGGATGAAGAGGAGCAGCGAGATCTCGAGGTCGCTCGAGGTGGGGCTGAGCAGCGAGAGGAGCGCCATCCCGGCTGTCGTGACGGCCGTGCCGAGGACCGGGAAGATCTTGTAGCGGCCCCGGCGCGAGATGAGCTGGCCGCTCAGGATGGACGACCCGAGCAGGCCCACCATGAGCGGCAGCAGCTCGAGGCCCGACACGGTCGGGGTCACGCCCTTCACCACCTGGAGGTAGACCGGCAGGTAGATGATGGCACCGAACATGGCGAGGCCGATGATGAACCCGGCCGCGTTGGAGGCGGTGAACACCCGCTTTCGGAACAGGTACATCGGGACGATCGGCTCGGGAGCCTTCATCTCGCGGAGGACGAACAGCCCGACGAGCAGCACGCCGGCGACGATCATCGTGATGATCTGCCAGGAGCCCCACGGGTAGCCGTACCCGTCGGGGGAGCCGCCGAGCGTCGTGACGAGCAGCAGGGCGGACACCCCTCCGACGAGGAGGAGGGCGCCGAGGTAGTCGATCTTGTGGGTCCGGCGAACGCTGTGGTCCTTCAGCACGATTGTGGTGACCACGAGAGCGGCGGCGCCGATGGGAAGATTGATGTAGAAGATCCAGCGCCATGAGATCGACTGGACGAGGAAGCCGCCGATGAGCGGCCCGGCCACGCTCGAGACGCCGAAGACCGCGCCGAAGTAACCCTGGTAGCGGCCCCGCTCGAGGGGCGGCACGACGTCGCCGATGATCGACATGGCGAGCACCATGAGCCCGCCCGCTCCGAGCCCCTGCAGGCCGCGGAAGACGATCAGCTCGTTCATGTTCTGGCTGAGGCCGGCGAGGGCCGAGGCGGCGAGGAAGAGGACGATCGAGAACTGGAAGATCTTCTTGCGGCCCCAGAGGTCCGAGATCTTCCCGTAGAGCGGCGCCGATGCCGTCGAGGTGAGCAGGTAGGCGGTGACCACCCACGTCAGGCGGTTCAGCCCGTGGAAGTCGCCGGCGATCGTCGGCAGCGCCGTGGCGACGACCGACTGGTCCAGCGCGGCGAGGAAGAGGCCGAGCATGAGGCCGGAGAAGACGGTGAGCACCTGGCGGTGGCTGAGGGGAGCCTCGTCGACGGCCGCCATCGAGTGGAGGTCGTCGCCTGCCGGCGCGGGGACGGCGGTCTTCGGGCCGTCCTGGTCGTCTCTCATCGTCTCTCTCCGTCGTGCTCGGTGGCGTCGTCGTGGGAAAAGGAGGCGGGAGGCGCGTCCCGCAGGGTCTCGAGGATGTCGACGAGCTGGGCCAGCTGCTCGTCGCTGAGGGCGCTCAGCATGCGCGAGGTGCGCCGGGCGGCGGCCCTCTCGACGCCCTCGACGAGGGCGCTGCCCTCCTCGGTGAGCGAGAGGAGCACGAGGCGGCGGTCGCCCGGGTCGGCCAACCGCTCGACGAGGCCCTGGCGGACGAGCCGGTCGGCGGTGGCGGTCGCCGAGCTCTCCCCGACGCCGAGCACCCGGGCGATCTCCCGCATGGGATGCGGCCCCTGGCGCAGGTGCTCGAGGACCGACAGCTGGTGGATCGTCACGTGGTGCAGGTCGTCGCGCAGCTGGCGCGTCATCTCCTCGTCGAGCCGGCGGTGCATCGCCGGCCGCAGAGCGAAGAAGCGCTGGACGAGCTCGGTGCGGCTGAGCCTGACCCCGACCGTCATAGTTGCCTCGTGGACATCACGACCAGCAAACGTTTCGCCAGACGAAATATTCCCCTGTCGAGGTTCCTGCGGCTCGCCGGGCTCAGAGGAGCCCGGCGTCGGTGAGCGCCGCCAGCACCTCCTCGAGGGCGGCCGGGTCGGCGAGCGAGTCGGCCGACACAGCCGTGTCCGGGGCGGCGCCGAGCACGATGCGCCGGATCGGCACCTCGACCTTCTTGCCGTTCAAGGTGCGGGGGAGCGCCCGGGCGACGAGCACGCGGTCGGGGACGTGGCGGGGGGAGACCTGCTCGCGAAGGGCCGCCTTGACCTTCTGCTCGATCGTCTCGACCGAGGCTCCGCCGGCCGGCACCACGAACAGGATCAGCTCGCCCTCGCGGCCGAGCTCGGTCGTGTCGACGACGAGGCTGTCGGCCACCTCGTCGATCGCCTCCACGACCCGGTAGAACTCAGCCGTCCCCATGCGCACGCCGCCCCGGTTCAAGGTGGCGTCCGAGCGGCCGTAGACGACGAAGCCGCCCCGCCCCGTCTGTTTCACCCAGTCCCCGTGCCGCCAGACGCCCGGCCAGGTGTCGAAGTAGGCGGCATGCAGGCGGCTGCCGTCGTCGTCGCCCCACAGGCTGATCGGCATCGACGGCATGGGCCTCGTGATGACGAGCTCGCCCACCTCCCCGACGAGCGGCTCGCCCTCGGCGGAGTAGGCCTCGACCTTGGCGCCGAGGGCGGCGCACTGCAGCTCGCCGGCGTGCACCGCCAGCCAGGGGCAGCCGGTGAGGAAGGCGGTGCAGACGTCGGTGCCGCCCGAGACCGAGCTGACGAGGATGTCGTCCCCGACGGCCAGCGAGGCCCAGGCGAAGCCCTCCGGCGACAGGGGCGCGCCCGTCGAGCCGATCGTCCGGACCCATGAGAGGTCGAGCTCCTCGCGCGGCCACAGCCCCTGCTTCCGGCAGCTGTCGAGGAACGGGGCGCTCGTTCCGAAGTACGACACCTGCTCACGCGCCGCCATCCTCCACATCGCCATCGGGTCGGGGTGGACGGGGCTCCCGTCGTAGAGGACGACCGTGGCGCCGGTGAGGAGGCCGCCGACGAGGAGGTTCCACATCATCCAGCCGGTGGTCGAGAACCAGAAGAAGCGCTCGCCCGGCCCGAGGTCGCAGTGCAGCAGGAGCGCCTTCAGGTGCTCGAGGACGATGCCGCCGTGGCTCTGGACGATCGCCTTCGGCAGGCCGGTCGTGCCCGAGGAGTACAGGATCCACAGCGGATGGGAGAAGGGGACCGCCGTCGGGGCGAGCTCGGCCTGCTGTCCGCCCGCCGCCATCAGGGAGTCGAAGGAGGTGAGGACGGTCGAGCCGAGCCGGGCACGAAGCGCCTCGAGCTTGGCCTCGAGCGGGTAGTCCCGCCCCCCGTAGCGGTAGGACCCGACGGCCACGAGCACCTTCGGGGAGATCTGCTCGAAGCGGTCGAGCATCGAGGCGGCGCCGAACTCGGGAGCGCAGCTCGACCAGATGGCTCCGAGGCTGGCGCTCGCGAGGAAGGAGACGACCGCCGCGATGCCGTTTCCCAGGACGGCCGCCACCCGGTCGCCCCGCCCGACGCCGAGGGCCGCCAGCCCGGCTGCCGCCCGGGCCACGAGCGAGGTCAGCTCGCCGTAGGAGAGCTCCTGGCGACTGCCGCTCTCGTCGAGGGCCACCACTGCGGGCGAGGAGGGGTCGTGACGGGTGACGGCGTCGAGGTAGTTGAGCTCGGCGCCGACGAACCAGGCGGCACCTTCTGCCGACGGTCGGCCGTCCTCGTCTCTCGCCCGCAGGATCTCGGTCGCCGCCGAGCGAAGCGGCACCTCGGCGAAGGAGGCGAACGACGACCAGAAGCCGGCCGGGTCCTCGACCGACCAGCGCCACAGCTCGTCGTAGCTCCAGGCGTGCCGGCCGACCGCCTGCGAGAACGCCGTGAGGCGTGACCGGGCGATGCGCTCCGGCGTCGGCTGGAAGAGGAGGTCGCCCTCTGTGACAAGGAGCGACGGCCGCTCGCTCACGGGCTCACCTCGTTGACGAGCACGATCTTGCCGAGCTTGCCGCCGGCGGCGAACCGCTCGTAGGCGCCCTCGGCCTCCTCGAGGCCGTAGGTGGCGGCGACGGGGACCGACAGCGCTCCCGAGGCGAGGAGGCCGAGCACCTCCTCGGCGAGCGCCCGGGCGGCCTCGGCCTTCTCCTCCACCGAGCGGCCGCGAAGGGTCGAGCCGCGTACGACCGCCCGCCGCGCCATGAGCTGGCGGGCGTCGAGCTCGGCGGTCGGGCCGGTGCCTCCGACGCCGATGAAGACGATCCGTCCCCCGGTCGTGAGCGACCGCAGGTGCAGCGGGAACGAGCCGGCGCCGACCAGCTCGATGACGACGTCGTAGGGGCCGTGGGCCGCCTCCTGGGCGGGCTCGATCGCCGCCCGGGCGCCGAAGGCCTCGAGGGCGGCGCGCAGCTCCTCGCTGCGGGCGCTCGCGACGACCTCTGCGCCCCGCACCCGCCCGAGCTGGACGGCGGCCACTCCGACCCCTCCGGCCGCACCGGTGACGAGGAGGCGCTCACCGGCGGCGAGGCCGCATTGGGTGACGAGGGCGTCGTGGGCGGTCGTGAAGACCTCGGGGAAGCCCCCCGCCTCGGCGGCCGACAGGCCGTCGGGGACGGGCATGGCGACGGCGTCCTCGAGGAGGCAGAGCTCGGCCTGCCCACCGCCCGGGACGATCGACATCACCCGGTCGCCCACGCGGTGCGACCTCGTGCCCGGGCCGCAGGCGACCACCCTCCCGGCGCACTCGAGCCCGGGCACGTCCACCGCCACACCGGGGGGCGGCGGATAGTGACCGGCTCGCTGCAGCAGGTCGGCCCCGTTCAGCCCGGCTGCCTCGACCGCGACGAGGAGCTGGCCGTCGCCGGGGACGGGATCGGGCCGCTGCTCGACCACGAGGGAACCTTCTTTGATCACGACGGCACGCACCGGCCCGAGGATAGGGTCCGAGGTTCCCGGCCGCACGGGAGGCCGGGAACGCAGTCGTCAGGGCTGGCCGGCTCCGTAGGCGCCGGAGGGGATCGGCGTGTACATCACGTTCGTGCCGGTCTGCTCGGCCTGGATCACGGTGTCGGCGCCGTAGGGCCCCGAGCCGACGTACATGACGACGTGGTACAGGTAGCTCGAGTTGCCGTAGAAGATGAGGTCGCCCGGCCGGAGCTCGGACAGCGAGACGTGCTGGACCTCGTAGTACTGCTCGGTGGCGCCGTGCGCCAGGCTCACGCCGGCCTGGGCCCACGCCCACATCGTGAGCCCGGAGCAGTCGAACCCGACACCGGGCGTGGCGCCGCCCCAGACGTAGGGGACTCCGAGCTGGGACTCCGCTGCCCGCACGGCGACGGCGCCGGACCCGCCGCCCGCCACAGGTGGCGTCGGGGGAGCGGCCGCCACCTGCTGCTGCTTGGCGAGCGCGGCGGCCTGGGCTGCCGCCTCGGCCTGGAGCTGGCGCTGGTGCTCGGCGGCGGCGACGGCCTGGGCGAGGCTGCCTTTCACGCTCGAGAGCTGGCGCTCGAGCTCGTTCGTGAGCCGGACGGCGAGCGCTCGTTCGCCGGCGATGGCGACCTCGGCCCTTGCTGCCGCCCGCTCGTCGCTGCGGAGTGCTCGCCGCCTGCCGGCGAGGCGGTGCTCGGCCAGGGTCACACCCGCCTCCGCCTCGTTCAAGTTGCCAGCAGCCGCCTGCATGTAGGTCTGCTGCATCGGCAGCTGCTTCGAGCTCGAGCTCAGGAGAACCGACAGCCCGGATGACGTCCCGGCGTTGACGTAGGCGTCGATGGCGACGGTGCGAAGGCGTGCCTTGTCGGCCGCCAGCGTGCGGGCCTCCGTGGCGATGGCCGTCGTCGCCTTCTTCACCGCTGTCCCGAGGGAGGCGACCCGCAGGCGCGCCTGGTTGTAGCCCTCGTCGAGGACGTTCAGCTTGGCGTAGTCGGTCTGGATCTGGGTCGCGAGCACGTCCGCCCGCTGCTGGAGCGAGCCGACCGTGTCGGCGCCGGCGACCGTGCTCGGAATGGCGGCGGGGACGATGACGGCGACGAGCAACGAGGCGGTCGACAGGGCGGCAACCCCGGCGCGTCGTGTGCGCCGACCGACCAAGCCGACGAAGCGGGCCGGTCGAGGTCTCCGTGCGGCCGCGAGGTTTCCCTCAGCAAGTCTCACAATGAGGCGTCAAGCTAGCCAAACCCGTTGTGGGGCGCAAGAATCGACACAGTACGTCAACCAAGCGTCATGTTCTCGTAATAGCCTGCGCCGGGCCTCACGGGCGGCTGCGCTCGACCTCCCGGGCGGGCCCACGGCAACCCGGGCCCGCCGCGCCGCTACCTTTGGGCTCATGACGAGCGCGAGCGACAGGGGAGCCGACGGGGGCGAGTGGCGCATCGAGCACGACTCGATGGGAGAGGTGAGGGTGCCGGCCTCGGCCCGGTGGGGGGCGCAGACCGAGCGGGCGGTGCAGAACTTCCCGATCTCGGGGAGGCCGGTCGAGCGGGCGCTCATCGAGGCCCTGGCGCTCATCAAGGGAGCCGCCGCCCGGGTGAACTCCGAGCTCGGCAGCATCTCGCCCGAGGTCGCCGAAGCCCTGCAGGCGGCCGCTCGGGACGTGGCCGGCGGGGAGCACCTCGAGCAGTTCCCGATCGACACCTTCCAGACCGGGTCGGGCACCTCCACCAACATGAACATGAACGAGGTGCTCGCCAACCTCGCCGGCGACCGCCTCGGGCGTGAGATCCGCCCGAACGACGAGCCGAACGCCTCGCAGTCCTCCAACGACACCTTCCCGTCGGCCATCCACCTGGCGGCCTCCCGAGAGATCGTGTCGGACCTCCTGCCGGCACTCGGGCACCTCGCCGGTGCCCTGCGCGAGCGCCAGGCGGCCTTCACCGAGATCGTGAAGTCGGGGAGGACCCACCTCATGGACGCCACCCCCGTCACCCTCGGCCAGGAGTTCGGCGGGTACGCGGCGGCGGTCGAGCGCGGTGCAGAGCGACTCGAGGGGTCGCTTGCGCGGATCGCCGAGCTGCCCCTCGGCGGGACCGCCGTCGGCACCGGCCTCAACGCCCCGCCGGAGTTCGCCCGCCGGGTCATCGAGCTGCTGGCGGCGGAGACCGGGCTGCCGCTCACCGAAGCGCGAGACCACTTCGAGGCCCAGGGCGCCCGTGACGCTCTCGTCGAGGCGTCGGGGATGCTGCGGACGATCGCCGTCTCGCTCTACAAGATCGCCAACGACCTCCGCTGGATGTCCTCCGGCCCCCGCTGCGGCCTCGGCGAGATCCACCTTCCCGACCTGCAGCCCGGCTCCTCGATCATGCCGGGCAAGGTCAACCCGGTCGTGCCGGAAGCGGTCTGCCAGGTGGTCGCACAGGTCGTCGGCAACGACGCTGCGGTGGCCTTCGGCGGCGCAGCGGGCAACTTCGAGCTGAACGTCATGCTTCCGGTGATCGGCCGCAACCTGCTCGAGTCCATCCGGCTGCTGGCGGCCGTCTCCCGGGCGCTCGCCGACAAGTGCGTCGCCGGGATCGAGGCGGACGAGGAGCGTTGCCGGAGCTATGCCCTCTCCTCCCCGTCCATCGCCACCTCCCTCAACCCCTACATCGGCTACGAGGAGGCGGCGAAGGTGGTGAAGCAGGCGCTGGCGGAGAACAAGGACCTGCGCACGGTCGTGCTCGAGCGGGGACTGCTCTCCGAGGAGGAGGTCGACAAGGCCCTCGACGTCCTCGCCATGACCCGGGGCGGGATCGTCGGCTGAGCCCACGGCCGTGCACCCGATCGAGCGCCTCCGCTGGATCGCGAGGACCGACGACGAGCCGGCCACCTCCATCGCCGGCGAGGCGGCGTGGACGCTGGGCGAGCTCGGCTCGAAGGACCCCGCCGCCGTCCTCACCGCCAGCCGCCGCCTCGTCGAGCGCCAGCCGACGTGCGGGCCGCTGTGGTGGGTGTGCGCTCACCTCGTGGCGAGCGTCGACCCCTTCGAGACGGCCCGCCGCCTCTCCGCCGAGCTCTACTCCGATCCGGTGCCGGCCCGCGTGGCCGACTCCCTCGCCGCCTCCTTCACCTCGTCCGACCTGCTGGGTGCGACCTCGCCCGTCGACGTCCTCCAGCAGGCGCTCGCCCGTCGCGGCCGGTACCGCCTCCGGCTGCTCGCCGAGCCGCGGGCGCTGCGCCGCGACCTCCACCTCGTCGGCTCCGTCGCCGACGAGGTGACCGGTTTCGAGCCGGACGAGGCCGATGAGGCCCTGGCGGCGGCCTCGGTCCTCCTCGTCGAGCCCGAGCTCGCCTCGCCCGATGGCCTGCTCGTCGCAGAGCCCTACGCCCAGGTTGTCGAGGCGGCCCACCGCCGCCATGTCCCGGTGTGGGCGCTGCTCGGCACCGGCCGGGTGCTGCCGGCCGCCCTCGGCGAACGGGCGCGGGCCCTCGCCGGCGACCGCGTCCGCCTGCTCGCCCCTCGGCTGCTGGCGGTCGCCGTCGACGAGACCGGCGACGGCGACGTCGCCCGCGCCCTGTCGACCCCGAGCTGCCCGCCCGGCACCGAGCTCACCCGCGGCGCCCCCTGAGCTGCCGACGCTTCGCAGCCGCGCTGGAAGTAGCGTGAAGTGCCATGGGTGAGATGATCGAATTCCCGAGCAACGGCACGAACGGTGAGGGGTACCTCGCGACTCCGGCGGGCGGCTCAGGCCCGGGGGTCGTCGTGATCCAGGAGTGGTGGGGGCTCGTCGACCACATCAAGGACGTCTGCGAGCGCTTCGCCTCGGAGGGTTTCGTCGCGTTGGCGCCCGACCTGTACCACGGCAGGAAGGTCGCCGAGCCGGACGAGGCCGCCAAGGCGATGATGGCGATGCAGCTCGACAAGGCGGCAAAGGACATGTCGGGCGCCATCGACGCCGCGAACGCGCGCAGCACCGGCGAGGGCGTCGGCGTCGTCGGCTTCTGCATGGGTGGAGGCCTCGCCCTCGTGCTGGCGGCGCAGCGCAACGACGCCGTGAAAGCCGTCGTGCCCTTCTACGGCGCCATCCCCTGGGAGGGCGTCCAGCCCGACTACGCCTCGATCACCGGTGCCGTCCTCGGCCACTACGCCGCGAACGACGAGTGGGCAAACCCCGAGGTCGCCGGCCAGCTCGAGCGGCAGCTGAAGGAGTCCGGCAACGGCGACGTCACCGTCCACATCTACCCCGGCACCGACCACGCCTTCTTCAACGACACCCGGCCGGAGGTCTACGCCGAGGAGGCGTCGCGCCTCGCCTGGGGGCGGACGATCGAGTTCCTGCGCTCCCGGCTCGGCTGAGCCCGCCGGAGGCGCCGCCGTCGCGGCCCGGTCCCCTCGGGGCCCGACGCCGGGAGCGGGCACGTCCCGGAAGGGTGATCAAGGCGGCACAGTAGGCGCGCGGTCCCCGGATGCTCGAGGCACCCACCTGGCGGGCCCTCACGGGCAGGCCCGCCGCTCCCACCGCCGGCTCGTCGAAGGCCGGCCGCCCCGGCTGGCTCGAT
>JAJZZB010000144.1 GCA_021797795.1 Actinomycetes bacterium
CTGGTGGCCGAGGCCATCGAGATTCGCCCGGCCCCGGCGGCGGGTCGGGTAGGGACGACGTCTACCATCCCGTTCGTGGGTGACCCCAGGCCCCCGGAGACGGGCGCGACGGCTCCGGGCTGGTACGCCGACCCCTGGAGCCAGGCGCAGTGGCGCTGGTGGGACGGCCGCCAGTGGACCGGCTGGACCTCGCCGCCCTCTCCGGGCGGCGGTGCGGCCGGCGAGCCCGCCGGCACCTGGAGCCCGCAGCAGGGCCGCGCCACAGGCCTGGACGAGGCACGTGCACCCGGAGCCCTCCCGGCCGCCCGCCCGGCGGCCAGCCCCCGGGCCGAGGCCGTCCCGGCCGCCCAGCGTCGCCGCCTGCTCGTCGAGCTGGCGCTCGTGCTCGCCGTCTTCCCCCTGCCCTACGTGCTGAGCGCCGTGGCGGACCTCGTCGGCTACCTCGTCGGCAACGGGCCGGGCGCCCGCACGCCGGTCCTCGTGAAGGGCCACCCCGGAGCCTCGTTCCCCCTCGAGCTGCTGCTCATCGCGCTGCCGTTCGCCGCCGCCGGCCTGGTCGCCTATCTGCTGTCGCTGCGGGGGGCGTTCGGCTCGACCTGGCCGCAGGGTCACGAGGGCGGCCTCAGGGCGATCGGCCTCGACAGGTCGAACCTGCGGGGCGATCTCGCCCTTGTGATCGCCGTCTTCGTCTTCTGCGAGCTCATCCCGATCTACGGCGGCAGCGCCGTGATCCACCTCCTCGGGCTGCACGGGGTGACGCCGGGGAACGGGCACGCGCCCGGCTACTTCCTCGTCCTCGACCTCGCGACCGGGCTCACCTCGGGGATCGTCGAGGAGATCGTGGTCCTCGGGTTCCTCGTCCGCCGGCTGGAGCAGCTCAACTTGCCGGGCTGGGCCGTCGTGCTCCTCGCCGTGGCGGTGCGGGGGTCGTACCACCTCTACTACGGCTGGGCCGTGCTGCCCATCCTCGCCTGGGCGACGGTGACCGTCGTGCTGTACCGCCGGTACCGGCGGCTCGTGCCGTTCATCGTCGTCCATGTCCTCTGGGACTCGAGCCTGTTCGCCGCCCAGGCGATGCCCGCCCGCGCAGGCGGCACCTTCCTCCTCATCGAGGCAGGCGTGCTGATCCCGCTCAGCTTCGTGCTGTTCCTGCTCTGGCGGGACCGGATCCCCGGGCCGAACACGGCACGGCGCTGAACGGGCCGCAGTACCCTCTGCTCGGTGCCAGGAGTACGCAGCGGTCCGCAGAGCTACTGGGGAGCAGGTGGTCCGCCGCGCCAGGGACGTATCGAGTACCGGCTGATCCGCGAGTCCGTGCTGCGGGAGTTCAGGCGGGGGCGCCTCGGGCGCCTCGACGTCTGCGACGCCCAGCCCGAGCTCCTGCGGGTGGCGAGGAACCTCGGACGCGAGACCTCGACCGAATGCCCGATCTGCGAGGACGCCACCCTCGTCCACGTCTCGTTCGCCTTCGGCCGGCGCCTTCCCGCACAGGGACGGGCGCTCGCCCCCGGCGACCTCGGCAAGCTGGCCCGCTCGGGAGACGAGCTCGCCTGCTACGTCGTCGAGGTCTGTACCGAGTGCTCCTGGAACCACTTGTTGCGCATGTTCACCGTGGGCGGCGTATCGGGCAGTCGGATCCGCTGAGCCCCTGACCGCCGGCAGCGCGACGCGCCGGACGGATGGAGGATGCAATGAGCGAGCAGGAGCAGGTGACCGTTCCCTTCGTACGGTCCCGCAAGCGCCGCAACGGCGACGACCCCGTCGTCATGGTGACGGCCTACGACGAGCCGTGGGCCCGGCTCGTCGACCGGGCGGGTGTCGACGTGATCCTCGTCGGCGACTCCCTGGCCGAGATCGTCCTCGGCCACGAGAACACCCTCCAGGTGGGGATCGAGGACATGGCCCACCACGTGGCGGCCGTCGCCCGGGCCCGACCGCGGGCGCTCGTCGTCGGCGACCTCCCGTGGATGACCTACCACCTCGAGCCGTCCGACGCCGTCCGCAACGCCGCCCGACTCGTGCGCGCCGGTGCCGGGGCGGTGAAGCTCGAGGGAGGCCGTGTCCGCCTTCGGGTCGTCGAGGCGATCCTCTCGGCCGAGATCCCGGTCATGGCCCATCTCGGCCTCACGCCCCAGTCGGTGCACGCCATGGGCGGCTACCGGGTGCAGGGCCGCCAGCTCGAAGCGGCCAAGGTGCTCGTCGAGGACGCCATCGCACTCGCCGAGGCGGGCTGCTTCGCCGTCGTGCTCGAGGGCGTGCCGGACGCCCTCGCCGAGCGGGTGACCACCGTGCTCGAGGTACCGACGATCGGGATCGGCGCCGGCCCGTCATGCGACGGCCAGGTGCTGGTCCTCCACGACCTGATCGGGATGTCCAAGGGCCACGCGCCGAAGTTCGTCCGCCGCTACGCCGAGATCGGCGACCTCGTGGTCGAGGCCGTCGGGCGGTACGCGAGCGACGTCCGCGCCGGCACCTTCCCCGGCGAGGCGGAGACCTATCACGGCTCGAGCGAGCTCCGGGAGGGCCTCGGGAGGTTCAAGTAGGCGGCTGCCGCCAGCACGACGGCGACGGCGGTCCAGCCCACCGCCACGAGCCCGGGTGAGCCGGAGGCGAGCACCCGGGCGCTCGGGAAGTCGGCGGCGCAGCCGAGCGCCGACAGGGCGAGGAGCGCCCCCGCCCGCCGCCCGCTCAGCGCACCCGCCCCCACGCCGAGTAGGACGATGCCCCAGGTCTCGTACCAGGGCCACACCACCGGGCCGAGGAGCGCGAGGGCGAGGAAGGCGCCCCCGAGGTGGACGGGCCAGGAGCGCCTGCTCGATCGGAGCAGCAGCACGAGAGCGAGCACGCCGGCGGCGGCGAGGCCGGCTGCCCTCCCGGCGGTCACGAAGGCGCCCCGGTGCGCCCCGAGGCCGGCCGCGGCGGCGAGGTGGGAGAGGGCCAATCCGAGCGCCGTGACGGGGTCGAGCCAGGAGACGACCTTGCCCGGTGTCACCGCCGCCCGGACGAATCCCCAGCCGAGGCCGCTCGCCGCTCCCACGGCTGCCAGGACGGCGCCGGCGAGGGCGAGGTGGGCGACGACGTCGCCCACCCGCCGCCAGCCGGTCGCGTGCCCGTCCCGGCGTCCCGCCCACCAGGCGAGGAAGACGACGGCGAGGAGTGCGGGTGCCTTCACCTCGGCCCCGAGGGAGCACAGGACGGTGCCGAGGTAGGGCCGCCCGCGCACCGCCGCCACGAGGCCGGCGGCGACGAGGGCGATCATCTCGGCGTCGTTGTGCATCCCGCCGAGCAGGGTGACGAGGACGAGGGGGTTGAGCACCCCCCAGAGGGCGGCCCGGGACGGGTCGTGCCCCGTCGCCCGGGCGAGCTCGGGCACCGCCCAGGCGAGCACCGCCACGCTCGCGAGCGAGACGAGGCGCCACAGGGCGAGCGCCCCGAGGAGACGGTGGCCCGAGGCGAGGACGAGGCCCTCGACGAGCCGCTCGAACCCAGGCCCGTACGGCGAGATGGCGTGTCGCCAGATCGGCGCCACGTGGGTGAGGTAGCCACCCGGGCCGAGGGCGGCCGCCCCGGCGCGGTAGGGGTCGAGCCCGCGGCTCAGCATCTGTCCCTGGGCGAGGTAGGAGTAGGCGTCCTGGCTGAACAGCGGCCCGGCGAAGACGAGGGGGCCGCCGAAGGCCGCCAAGGCCGCCCACAGCCGGCGGCGCCGGGGAGCGGGACTCTCCCCGAGCAGGCTCACCCAGGCGCCGAGCAGGGCCAGCAGGCCGACGTAGACCGCCACGACGCCGACGAAGCGGCCGTTCGCGCCTCCGGGGCCGAGCTGGAAGAACCACGAGCCGGGCCGGTGCTCGGTGAAGGGGGACCCCCTGGTGGCCGAGCCGAGGGTGATGAGCACCGAGCCGAGGCCACCGGCGACGAGGGGGCGCAGCGTGCTGCGCCGGCGCACGGTGGCCGTACCCGCCGAGCCGGCTTCGGGCCGGACGGCTACCATGCGCGCACCCTCCTGGCATGCTCGGCGGATGCGAGCAGCTCGGAGTGGGTCTCGTCGGTGTCGGCTAGCATGACCGTGAGCAATTCTTCTACCCCTGCCCCGTCGAGTCGGGGCCCCGTGCCCCACGGCCGGGTCCGAAGGAGGTGAGGCCGCAATGCGGCCATACGAAGTCATGGTCATCTTCGACGTCGACCTCGAAGAGGGCGACATCCGAGAGCGGGTCGACCGGGTCCTCGAGACGGTGAAGAGCCGGGGCGGGACGCCCGGCGCCGTCAAACACTGGGGCCGGCGCACCTTTGCTTACGAGCTGAAGCACCGCACCGAGGGCTACTACGTGCTCATCGAGGCGACGGCGGAGCCGGAGGCGATGGCGGAGGTCCACCGGATGCTGGCCCTCGAGGACGCAGTGCTGCGCCACAAGGTCATCCGCCAGCCCGAGCAGGTCGGGGGCCGAAAGGCCCGACAGCGACAGGCACGGGCCGCCGGGCCTCGGGCCAGCTGAGCAGACTGGAGAGACGACCCATGTCGAACGGTAACACCATCACGGTCATCGGCAACGTGACGCGCGAGCTCGAGCTCCGCTTCACTCCGAGCGGCCAACCGACCGCCACCTTCGGCCTCGCGGTGAACCGCCGCTGGCAGAACCGCCAGACCCAGGAGTGGGAGGAGGCGACGAGCTTCTTCGACATCGTCTGCTGGCGCGAGCTCGCCGAGAACGCCTCGGCGAGCCTCCACAAGGGCACCCGGGTGATCGTGACCGGCCGCCTGGAGCAGCGCAGCTGGGAGAACCAGGACGGCGAGAAGCGCTCCAAGGTGGAGATCGTGGCCGACGAGATCGGCCCGAGCCTGCGCTGGGCCAGCGCCCAGGTGGAGAAGAACGAGCGCCGGGGTCCCGGTGACGCCTCTCAGAGCCGGCCCTCGGGCGGCTCGCGCCCGGCGGCGCCCGAGCCTGCCCCGAGCTATGCCAACTACGACGAGGAACCCTTCTGATGGCGAGAAGCAACGACCGCGACCGCTCGAGCCGGCGGGCCCCGAAGGACACCCTCCGCCGCGGCAAGAAGAAGGTGTGCATCTTCTGCAAGGAGCACATCACCTGGGTGGACTACAAGGACGTCAACCTGCTCCGGAAGTTCATGTCAGACCGGGGCAAGATCAGGGCACGCCGGGTGTCGGGCAACTGCGCCCAGCACCAGCACGACGTCGCCCTCGCGATCAAGACCGCCCGGGAGCTCGCCCTGCTGCCCTACACCCAGCGGACGACGAGCGACCGCCCCGGGCCACGCGGTGGCGGCCGGCGCGGGGGCCCGCCCGACCAGCAGGGCGCACCGGAGTCGGACGAGGCGCCGAGTCTCGACGGCGGGGCCCCCACCGGCGAGGCTCCAGAGACGGCCGAGGACGAGCTCGTCACTGCGGGATCGGAGGACGAGGCGTGAGGATCGTGCTGCGAAGCGACCTCGCCGGCAAGGGCAAGCGGGGCGACATCCTCGACGTGGCGGACGGCTACGCCCGCAACTACCTCGTCCCCCACGGGCTCGCCATCCCGGCGACCGAGGGGATCGAGCAGCAGGCCAACGCCATGCGCCGCAGCCGCGACCTGAAGGACGCGAAGGACCGGGAGGGCGCCGAGGCGATCGCCCGCAAGCTCGTCCCGATGGTCATCACCGTCCCGGCCCGCGCCGGCGCCGAGGGCAAGCTGTTCGGCTCGGTCACCGTCCACGACCTGATCGAGGCCGTCGAGGAGCAGGCCGGTGTGGGTATCGACCGGCACCGCATCGTCTCGGCCGAGGCCATCAAGACTGTCGGCACGCACGCCGTCACCGTCCGGCTCCACCCCGAGGTGCAGTTTCAGATCACGATCGAGGTCGTCCCCGCCTAGAGGCGCCCTTCTTCTGGTGCTGATCGGGCCGCCGGCGGGAGCCGGCGGCCCGGTTCGTCTCCGACCCCGACCAGAAGCCCTGACACACCCGCTGCCTAGCCTGTCCGACATGTCGGGAGCACCGCCGTCGTCCACAGTCGACCGGGTGGTATCCACACCGAATTCCACAGTCACCGGGCGCAATTCCACAGCTCTCGGGGCTACTGATCCCCAGGCCGCCTAGGCCATTCTTTGGTCCACGATGGCTTCGCTCCAACAGCTTCCCAACCCGGCCTCCCGGCGGATCCGCCCGGGCGCGCCCGCTCCCGGCGGCCAAGCCGGCCGGGTGCCGCCCCACAACCTTGAGGCGGAGGA
This sequence comes from Actinomycetes bacterium, assembly GCA_021797795.1. Taxonomy (GTDB): domain Bacteria; phylum Actinomycetota; class Acidimicrobiia; order Acidimicrobiales; family Bog-793; genus JAKACF01. The sequence goes on from JAJZZB010000144.1 coordinate 6,219, forward strand.
GTCGCTGCTCGGGGCCATGCTGCTCTCCCGCGACGCCATCGCGGTGGGCGTCGAGCAGGTCTCGGCCGACGACTTCTACAAGCCCTCCCACGCTCACGTCTTCGATGCCGTCACCGCCCTCTACGCCCGGGGAGAGCCGGCGGACGCCGTCACCGTCTCCGAGGAGATGCGACGGGCGGGGACCCTCGAGGCGGCGGGCGGCCCCGCCACCCTCGTCTCGCTGCAGGCGAACACACCCGCAATCTCGAGCTCGGCTCGCTATGCCCGCATCGTCCAGGAGCACGCCATGCTGCGGCGCCTCATCGGCGTCGCCTACGAGATCGCCGACCTCGGCTACGAGCTCCCGGGCGACGTGACTGCCGCCCTCGACCAGGCCGAGGCGATGGTCTTCGAGGTCGCCCAGCGGCGCTCGAGCGACTCGGTACGGGCCCTGAAGGACCTCCTCACCGAGAGCCTCGACCAGATCGAGTTCCTGTTCGAGCGGGGCGAGACGATCACGGGCGTCCCCTCCGGCTACAGCGACCTCGACGGGCATCTCTACGGCCTGCAGCCCTCCAACCTCATCGTGGTCGGGGCGCGCCCCTCGATGGGCAAGACCGCCTTCGGCCTCGGCATCGCGGCGCACGCGGCAGCCCGGGCGAACGTGCCGGTCCTCTTCTTCTCGCTCGAGATGAGCCACGTCGAGCTCGCCCAGCGGGTCCTCTGCGCCGAGGCCAGGGTGGACGCCGGGCGGGTTCGCAACGGCAAGCTCGTCGACAGCGACTGGTCGAAGATCTCCTCCGCCATCGGTCGGATCGGCACTGCGCCTCTCTACATCGATGACAACCCGAATCTCACCGTCATGGACATCCGGGCCAAGGCCCGCCGCATGAAGAGCTCGGAAGGAGGGCTCGGTCTCGTGATCGTGGACTACCTGCAGCTGATGACCGGCCGGACCACGGCCGAGAGCCGCCAGGTCGAGATCTCGGAGATCTCCCGGGGGCTCAAGATCCTGGCCCGCGAGCTCCAGATCCCCGTCGTGGCGCTGAGCCAGCTCTCCCGCGGCCTCGAGTCACGGGCCGACAAGCGACCGATGCTGGCGGACCTGCGGGAGTGCCTCACCGGCGACACCGTCGTCCGCCGGGCGGACTCCCGCACCGAGACGACGATCGGCGAGCTCGCGCGGGGACGGGAGCGCAACGTCCCGATCTGGTCGGTCGACGACCGGTGCTGCCTCGTCCCGGCCGTGATGTCGGAGGCCTGGAGCACCGGGGTGAAGCCGGTCTACACCGTCTCGCTCTCCTCTGGGCGCAGCATCCGGGCGACGGCGAACCATCCCCTTCTGTCCCTCCACGGCTGGACGGGGGTCGAGCACCTCGCCGTCGGCAGCCGCCTCGCCGCCGTGCCGCAGGTGCCCCGCGCCGCCCGGCCACCCCGGGCGCCCCTCGCCCCGGTGGCGGCCCCGCTCCTCCGCCGACGCGCCGACGCCCCGGTGACCGTCCTCGACCGGGTGGCGGCAGCGGACTTCCCCTTCGTCCCCGAGCTCTCCTGGGAGTCGGTCACGAGCGTGGAGCCCGCCGGCGAGGAGGAGGTCTTCGACGCCTACGTGCCGGGCACCCACGCCTTCCTCGCCAACGGGATCGTCTCGCACAACTCGGGCGCCATCGAGCAGGACGCCGACGTGGTGATGTTCATCTACCGCGACGAGATCTACAACCCCGACTCCACCGACCGGGGCGTCGCCGAGGTGCTCATCGCCAAGCACCGCAATGGACCGACGGGCGTGTCGAAGCTGGCCTTCGTCAGCAACTACGCCCGGTTCGGGGACCTCGCCCGGAGCTGAGCCCACTCGGGCCGCGAGGGTGCCCGTCGC
>JAJZZB010000145.1 GCA_021797795.1 Actinomycetes bacterium
GCGGACGAGGGGCCGAGCCGGGTTGGCCGAATCCCCGAACCACGCCTTCGGGTCGCGGCCGGTGAGGGAACGGATCGTCGCCACCATGCCGCCGTGCTCCTGGAGGTAGTCGTCCGAGTCGAAGATGTCGTGCTCGCGGTTGTCCTGGTTCTTGACGGCGACGTCGATGGCTGCGAAGCGCCGCCGCATCGCCTCGACGGCCGGCACCCCGAACCCCTTCCTGCCGTACGACCACCCCGACCAGGTCACGTACACCGCCGCGAGGTCGTCGTCGGACCGCCAGTTGCGATTCTCGATGAGCGGGAGGATGCCCGCCCCGTAGCTGCCAGGTGCCGGGCCGAAGACCCTCGGGTCCGCGGCGCCGTGCGCCCGGACGAAGTTGTCCTCCGGCGCCTCGTCGAGGCCGGCAACCAGCTCGACGGCCTCGTCGAGCAGGTCGACCATCGAAGGGAAGGCGTCCCGGAAGAACCCCGAGATCCGCAGCGTCACGTCGACGCGGGGGCGTCCCAGCGTCGCGAGCGGGATCGGTTCGATCCCGACCACCCGACGCGAGCGCTCCTCCCAGACCGGGCGGACCCCGAGCAGCGCCAGCGCCTCGGCCACGTCGTCTCCCTGGGTGCGCATTGCCGCCGTGCCCCACAGCACGAGGCCGACGGTCGAGGGGAAGCACCCCTCCTCCTCCAGGTGACGGGCGAGCAGCGCGTCGGCGAGCTTCGTGCCGACCTCCCACGCGAGCTGCGTCGGCAAGGCCTTGGGGTCGACGGAGTAGAAGTTCCGGCCGGTGGGCAGGACGTGGGCGCCTCCCCGCGTGAGCGCGCCGCTCGGTCCGGCCGGCACGTACCGGCCGTCGAGGCCGGCCAGCAGGTTGGCGACCTCGTCACCGGTCCGGCGCAGGTTCGGGACGAGCCAGTTGCAGATCCACGCGATGGTCGCTGTCGAGCCGGGAGGCGCAGCCCAGCTTTCGGCGGCGGCCGCGGCGACGAGAGCACGGCACGCCTCCTCGATGCGGTCGAGGTGCTGGGGATCGTCGGGGTCGAGCCCGAGGCGCGACACCACCTGATCGCGCAGCGAGGGGACGCGGCCCTGCGGGAGGCGGGTGCTCGCGAGGACCAGGTCGATCAGCTGCTCGTCCGCGGGCGCCGACCCGAGGACGTGGAGCCCCCCGCGGATCTGCGCGTCCTTCAAGGTGCACAGGTAGCCGTCGATCGCGAGCACCACGTCGTCGAACCCCTCGTCGAGCGCCACGGCGGAGAGGCCGAGGTCCTGGTCGATGCTGGCGTCGCGCACGAGCGTCCAGATCCGCTCGCGCAGCGCGGGGAGCTTGGTGGGGTCGAGGGACTGCAGCTGGGCGTACTCGTCGAAGAGCTGCTCCAGACGGGCGAGGTCGTCGTAGGTGTCGGCTCTGGTCATCGGCGGGACGAGGTGGTCGATCACCACGGCATGGCCGCGTCGCTTGGCCTGCGTCCCTTCCCCGGGGTCGTTGACCACGAAGGGGTAGAAGAGCGGCACGTCGCCAAGTGCGGCGTCGGGCCAGCAGCCGGCCGAGAGGCCGACGGCCTTGCCGGGCAGCCACTCGAGCGTGCCGTGCTTGCCCAGGTGGACGATCGCGTCGGCACCCCAGATCTCGTCCAGCCAGCGGTAGAAGGCGAGGTAGTGGTGGGTGGGTGGGAGCGAGGGCGAGTGGTAGACGGCCACGGGGTCGTCGCCGTAGCCCCGAGGCGGCTGGATGGCGATGACCACGTTGCCGAGCTCGAGGCCGCTGAACACGAGCTGCTCCTCGTGGACCCGGTGGCGGCCCGGTGGCGGGCCCCACGCCGACTCCAGCTCCTCCTGGGCGGTGCCGGGGAGGGTGGCGAACCACTCGGCGTACCGCCCGGCGGGCATGCTGCCGACGGCCATGCCGAGCTGCTCGTCGGTCATGTGCTCGGCGTCGTAGGTCAATCCGTCGGCGAGCTCGGCCATGAGGCTGTCGCCGTCGGGAGGCCGCCCCTCGACGCGGTAGCCCGCGCCGGCGAGCGCGTCGAGGACGACGAGGGCGGAAGCCGCCGTGTCGAGGCCGACGGCGTTCCCAAGGCGGCTTCGCTTCGTCGGGTAGGCGGAGAGCACGATCGCGACCCGTCGGTCCGGGGGCGGCGTGGCACCCAGGCGCGCGAGGCGCAACGCGAGACCTGCGACCCGTCTCGCCCGGTCGGGAACGGTCCGGTAGGCCTGGACGCTGGTGCCGAGCTGGTCGCCGTCGTCGACGACCTCACTGAAGGCGAAGGTCGGGGCGATGATGCGGCCGTCGAGCTCCGGGATGGCGACGCCCGCGGCGACGTCGAAGGGACCGAGCCCCGCGTCGGAGGCCGCCCACTCCTCGCTCGAGCGCCCGGCGGAGGGTGCCTGCACGATGGGGATGTCGAGCTTGGCCAGCTCCGAGACGTCCCAGCCTTCGCCTTCGGCGCCTCCTGGCGCGCCGGTCGTGCCGGCCCCGGCGGCAGCACCTCCTGCGGCCAGCACGGTGGTGACGAGGACCCTGGCGCCATGGCGGCGGAGCAGCTCGACGACCGGTGCGGCGGCTCGATCCCGCAGTGAGTAGCACCAGATGGCGAGCGGGCGCCCCCCCGCAGCGCGCACGGCCGCGCACAGATCGTCGACGAATTGGGTGTTCCCTGCGACCAGGTGGGCTCGGTAGAAGACGATGCCCACCACCGGACCTGCTCCCACCGGGCCTGCTCCCGCCGGTTCCGGCTCCCGCCAGACGCCGTGGTCCGCGACAGGGCTCGGCGGCTCGAAGCCCCACCCGTCGAAGCAGACGGTGTCGGCCACGAAGCGCAGCAGCTGCTCGAGGTTGGCGGGACCCCCGTAGGCCAGGTAGGCGAACGCCTCGGTGACCGTGGCGCTCGGCACGGTCGAGGCTGCCGTCAGCTCCGCGTCCAGGACCGCTTCGCCGCTGAAGGCGAGCAGCGCGATCCCCCGTTCGACGCACTCGGATCGCAGGCGGTCGAATCCCTCCGCCCACGCCTGGCGACCGCCGAGGAGGCGGACGAGGACGCAGCTGGTTCCGTGGAGGTCGCCGACCGGGTCGGGCGCCCAGGTCGTCGAGGCGCTCACCGCGCGGAATCCCTTCGGCAGACCCTCGACCGCGGCGCGCAGCGCGAGCAGGTCGGTGCTCGTGGACACGATCACGTGGACCCGACCTGCGGGTGCTGTCGACGCGCTCACGTGTGCGCCTCTCGGCGAAGGCTGCAGCCTTCGCACGTGCGGCCGCCCGACGTGCGGTACCACAGGCAGCAGGCGGCGCGTTGCCAGCTCCAGTCGTCGCCGTCGGTGTCGAACCCCCCAGTGCCTGAGAGCCACGGTGCGTGCGCGAGGAGCCGATCCGCTCGGCGGCGGATCATGAGACGCTCGGCGGTGTCGCCGCGGTCGCGAGCCGAGCCTTCTACCGCCCTGAAGGCTGCCGCTGAGGAAGCTGCGACGTTGGCCCAGGCCAGGCGTTCCCCGAGGCGCTGGGATGCACGCGCGGCGGAGACGAACCCGACGAGGTGCGAGGTGAACGCCGCCTCGGCGATCCCCCGGGCATCCTCGGCCTCGCCGAGGGCCTCGGATCGGAAGCGCAGTGCCCTGGCACGGCCTCGGCTGACGCGCACCGACGTCGCCTCGGCCGCAGGAGACGGCCAGGGCAGCCCGAGCGCGAAGGCCGCCAGGCTGACCGCAGCCACCCGGTAGGCATAGGACTGGACGAGGAGGGACGCCGCGACGGTGCGATCGCCAGCGGTGTCCGACGCGCCTTCGTCGATCGCAGCTGCGAGGTCCTCCGGGTCGATGTCGTCGCACGCGTGCCATCCGGTCTCTGTCTGCGGGGGATCTCCGCAGGATGCCTGCAGGTGGTCGATTCGGGCCCGCACGGCCGCCAGCACCTCTTCGAGGCGGGTGGTCATGCCAGGGCTCCCTCGGAGAGGATCCGGTCGAGCGCCGTGAGGTCGAGGTGCGTCTCGAGGGTGTCGGCCAATCGGTCGATCCGCTGCTCGCGGGCGGCTGCGAACGATCCGGCGCGCGCCACCCGTTTGCGCGCCTTCGCCGCGACATGATCGAGGAAGGCCGCCCGCGCCGGGTCGGCCTCGAGCAGGCCGTGCAGGGTGGTGCCCCACACCGTGCCGCCGGCCGGCGTGGTGCCGATCGCGCCGTCCGTGGTCCCGTCGTCGAGGCTGACGAGCCCCCGCCCCGACGCTGCGACGACGCCGTGGTGGATCTGGTACCCGCTCGCTCGTCGCCCGAACAGGCGGCCTTCCCGAAGGCGGGTGACCTTGTCGGGACGGAAGGTCGTCACGGCGTCGAGGAGGCCAAGACCTTCCACGGACGAGTGGGACGATTCCACGCCGCCGGGGTCGCAGATCGTGCGGCCGAGCATCTGGTAGCCGGCGCAGATCCCGAGCACCGTGCCCTCGATCGTCGCGACGGCGCGGTCCAACCCGCGGCTCCGCAGCCAGGCCAGGTCGTCGACGGTGCGCTTGGACCCGGGGATGACGAGGAGGTCCGGCCGCCCGACGTCGCGGGCGTCGGCGACCCAGCGCAGTCGTACGCCCGGCTCCAGCCGAAGCGGGTCGACGTCGGTGAAGTTGGCGATGTGGGGCAGTCGCACCACGGCGACGTCGAGCAGGTCGCCGGGCTCGGGGAACGGGGGGCGACCGGCCGAAAGCGGGCCGGCGGCGGCGTCCTCGCCCGTGGGGAGGAGCTGGAGCGGCCGGGCGAGGGCGAGCGAGTCCTCGCTGTCCGTCTCGGCTTCCTCGAGCCACGGGACGACGCCGAGGGTCGGCACGCCCGCACGCGTCTCGAGCCCGGCCGTCCCGCCGGAGAGCAGCGCCGGATCGCCGCGGAACTTGTTGATCACGAAGCCCCTCACCCGGCGGCGGTACTCGTCGGGAAGGAGGGCGACGGTCCCGAAGAGCGCGGCGAACACGCCGCCGGGGTCGATGTCGCCGACGACGACGGCCGGGAGGTCCGCCTCGTGGGCCAGGCGGAGGTTGACGATGTCGGAGTCGAGAAGGTTGATCTCCGCCGGGCTGCCCGCCCCTTCGAGGATGACCACGTCGAAGCGTGCGCGCAGGTCGGCGAGAGCCCCGAGGACCAGGCCGAAGAGCTCCGGCTTGAGCCGGTGGTACTCCGCCGCCGTCATCGTGCCGAACGGACGGCCCATCACCACCACTTGGCAGCAGGTGTCCCCCATGGGTTTGACCAGCACCGGGTTCATTGCGACCTCGGCTTCGGCCCCGGCCGCCGTCGCCTGCCATGCCTGTGCCCGAGCGATCTCGTGGCCGGCTGGCGTGACCGTCGAGTTGTTCGACATGTTCTGCGCCTTGAACGGCGCCACCCGAGCCCCCTGCCGTGCGTAGTGGCGGCAGAGCCCGGCCGCGATCGTGCTCTTGCCGGCATTCGACGTGGCGCCGCACACCATCACTGCGCCTGAAGGAGCCGATCCCGCCCGCTGGTGCACCCTTGACGTCTCCCGCGTCGAGCTCTCCGTCGGCACAGGTGTCCTGGCTCCCGGATCGACGCTCGCCCCGGCCTTCCAATCTCGACGGACCGTGGCCTCAGCTGGGGTCTGCTCCCCGGTTACAGTTGCGGGACAGCCCCGGTTTTCCACCGGCGTTCCCTGTAGCCGTTCCGGACGTTACCAGCACTCGGTCGAACCCGCGAAACCACGCGCACCTCTCGCCACCGCCGTGACCGTCCCGCCTCGCGTGCTGCTCCTCGGGGGAACGACCGAGGCCGGCGGTCTGGCCGACGTGCTGTCCGCACGTGACGACGCGTCCGTTGTGACCTCGCTGGCGGGACGGACGGCGGCGCCCGCCGCCGTGCCCGGACGCCGACGGGTCGGCGGGTTCGGCGGCACTGGCGGCCTGGTCGCGTACCTTCGGTCGGAGCGCATCGCCGCCGTCGTGGACGCCACCCACCCCTTTGCCGAGGCGATGCGGTGGCACGCGTACGACGCCTGTCGCGAGGCCGGGGTGCCGAGGCTCCGCCTCGAACGGCCTCGGTGGCAGGCGCAGGAGGGGGACCGCTGGACGGTCGTCCCCGACGTGGCAGCTGCCGCAGCCGCCATCTCGGCTGGCCCGGCACGGCGGGTGTTCCTCGCCACCGGTCGGGGCGACCTGGCTGCGTTCGTCCCTGGCGTCGACGGGCGACGCTGGTGGCTGGTCCGCTCGATCGATCCGCCGGCGAGGTTGCCGCTGCACCCTGCAGAGGTGGTCCTCGCCCGTGGCCCGTTCAGCGTCGACGGGGAGGTGGAGCTCATGGAGCGCCATCGGATCGACCTCGTCGTCACCAAGAACAGCGGAGGGGACGCCGCCGCCGCCAAGCTCCACGCAGCTCGCCAGCTGGATGTCGCCGTCGTCGTGATCGACCGGCCTCCTTCGCCCGTCGGCCCGTCGGCCGCGACCGTCGGAGAAGCGCTCGAGTGGCTGTGTGCGTCGCTCGGGCTCCGACCGGCCGACGAGGGACGAGCGCGGCGGGCGCTCAGGGGCGGCTGACGTCGCCGGCGGCGACCTCCGCGAGGCCAGGACCGCGGAGCGCGGCGGCGACTGCGTCGAGGGTCGGGCCGCTGGCGCCGCCGCGGTGCTCGGTGGACAGCGCCGCAGCGACGTTGGCGAAGCGGGCGGCGGACAGCGCGTCGTCTCCGTTGGCGAGCCTCGCCAGCATGGCGCCGACGTGGACGTCGCCGGCACCGGTCGTGTCCACGGCGTCAGCTCGGTGCCCGGGCACGTGCGCAGGTGCCATCCCCTGGCGCGCGACCCAGCAGCCACCCGGTCCGACCCGCACCACGGCGATGCCGCCGGGGGCGAGCTGGTGGGCGAGCGCGGCTGCAGCCTCCGCCGGCGTGCCCGCCCCGGTACGCCCGGCAGCCTCGCGCTCGCTGGCGCTGAAGAGGTTCACTCGCCCGAGCACCGCGCCGACGGGATCTCCGAGGGGCGCTGCGAGCGGCCCGGGGTCCACGGCCAACAGGTGCTCGGGGCTCAGCCCGTGCAGCCATGACACGATCGCGGGCCCGGCAACGGGGTAGAGGAGGTCGTAGCCCGACACGTAGACCGCGTCGCCGGCCTCCAGGACGACCTGCTGGAGGGAGCCGGCGTCCAGCCGCGACTCGATCCCGGGGGAGGTCACGAACGTGCGCTCGCCGTCGGCTTCGACGACGCCGACGGTGAACCCCGTGTCCTCTCCGGCGGCCGGCGGGATCAGGGCCCGGATGCCGGAGACCTCGAGGTCTCGCGCCACGTGGCGCCCGAAGGCGCCGTCTCCGATCAGGCCTGCGTACGCACCGAACAGCCCGAGGCGTGACGCCGCGCTCAGGACGTTGAACCCTCCGCCGCTGGCCAGGGTGCGGTCGCTGGCGATCACGTCTCCGCCACGGCTCGGCAGCGCGTCCACGTGCACGAGGACGTCGAGGAGGATGCTGCCCACCAGCACCAGCCGGCTGACGAGAGGAGAGGAGGGGACGAGGTCCTCCGCCGCGACGCGCATGGCCGGCGTCGCTGTGCTGGTCGCGTCGCGCGGGAGGGCCGGAACCACCGCAGCGGAGCGGCGACGGCCTCGACGTGCGCGTGCGGTCAGCTCCCACCCCGCGATCGACACGGCTGCAGCCACGGCGAGCCCGAGCCCGAACCCGAAGCTGCCGTCACCCACCAGCCCGCCGGCGAGCGGTCCGGTGTAGAGCGGCGATGCCGTGGTCACGAGCGCCACTGCCGAGCCGGTCAGGAACCCGGCGAGCCCCGGCACGTCCACGGCCCGCGTGGCGTCCACGGCCCGTGCAGTGGTCGTGCCGGCAGGCGCCCGCCGGGCCGATGCGCGCGTCGTGTTGATCATGTCCGCCAGCACCACCCCGGCCCAGGCGCAGAGCCCGGCCGCGAGCAGCGTCAGGAAGCTCTCGAACGGGCCGAGGAACCCGGAGCGGCCGATCATGAGCCACAGCCCGGCGCCGCAGACGACGGCGCCGTCGACCAGCACGGTGCGGCTGCGGCGGATCCGGACGCCGAGCGCGAGCAGCGTGAGGCCCGACGAGTAGCAG
>JAJZZB010000146.1 GCA_021797795.1 Actinomycetes bacterium
GGCATCGAGCACCACTCGATGCCGGTCGTGGTGCCCGAGCTCACCGACCGTTGCGTGGTGCTGAACGGCGTCGCCAAGACCTACGCCATGACGGGCTGGCGGGTCGGCTGGATGATCGGCCCGGCCGACGTGATCTCGGCGGCGACCAACCTGCAGTCGCACGTCTGCTCGAACGTCGGCAACGTCGCCCAGCGTGCCGCCCTGGCGGCGGTCTCGGGCGACCTGTCGGCGGTCGCCATGATGCGGGACGCCTTCGACCGCCGCCGCCGCACCATCGTCGCGATGCTGAACGCCATCCCGGGCGTCTCCTGTGTCGAGCCGCACGGGGCCTTCTACGCCTACCCGTCCTTCGAGGGCGCCCTCGGCAAGCCCATCCGCGGGCGCGTGCCGTCGACCACCCTCGAGCTCGCCGAACTGGTCCTCGACGAGGTGAAGGTGGCCTTCGTGCCCGGAGAGGCCTTCGGGACGCCCGGGTACGGACGCTTCTCCTACGCCCTGTCCGATGCGGATCTCGAGCGGGGGGTCAGCCGCGTCGCCGAGCTCTTCAACCACATGGAGGAATAGAGATGCCCCGCATCCTTGTCACCGAGAAGCTGGCTGAGAAGGGCCTGGAGGCGATGCGCCAGGCCGGACACGAGGTGGACGTCCGCCTCGGGCTCTCCCCTGAGGAGCTGCTCGAGGTGGTGCCGGGGGCATCTGCCCTCGTCATCCGGTCGGCCACCAAGGTGACCGCCGCCGTGTTGGCGGCCGGGGTCGACCTCGTGGTCGTCGGCCGCGCGGGGGTCGGCCTCGACAACGTCGACGTGCCCGCCGCCACGAGCCGGGGGGTCATGGTGGTGAACGCCCCCGAGTCGAACATCCTGTCTGCCGCCGAGCACGCCATGGCGCTTCTCCTCGCGATGGCCCGCAACGTCCCGCAGGCGCACGCCGCCCTCGTCGCCGGGCGCTGGGAGCGTTCGAAGTGGGAGGGCATCGAGCTCAGTGGCAAGACGCTCGGCATCCTCGGGCTCGGGCGGATCGGGGCGCTCGTCGCCCAGCGTGCGCACGCCTTCGGGATGCGGCTTCTCGCCCACGACCCCTACGTGTCGGCCGAGCGCGCCCGCGTGATGGGAGTCGAGCTCGTCGGTCTCGAGCAGCTCGTCGCCGAGTCGGACTTCCTCACCATCCACCTCCCGAAGACCCCCGAGACGGCCGGGCTGGTCGGAAAGGAGCTGCTCGAGAAGGCCAAGCCCGGTCTCCGCATCGTGAACGCCGCCCGGGGCGGCGTCCTCGACGAGCAGGCGCTCGCCGATGCCATCACCGCCGGGCGCGTCGGGGGGGCGGCCCTCGACGTCTTCTCGTCCGAGCCGTGCACCGACTCGCCGCTGTTCTCCCTGCCCCAGGTCGTGGTGACCCCTCACCTCGGTGCCAGCACCGCCGAGGCCCAGGACAAGGCCGGCGAGCAGATCGCCGAGCAGGTCGTGCTGGCGCTGGCGGGGGACTTCGTCCCCTACGCCGTCAACCTGGCCGCCCGGGGGGCGAGCGAGGCGGTCCGTCCCTACCTCGGTCTCGCCGAGCGCCTCGGCCGCTGCATCGCGGCGCTCTGCGAGGGCCTTCCCTCGCCCGTCGAGGTCACCTACGCCGGGGCGCTGGCCGGCGAGGACACCGGCATCCTCACCCTCTCGCTCCTGAAGGGGGTCTTCGCGGCCGGCGCCGAGGAGCCCGTCTCCTACGTCAACGCCCCGAGGCTGGCCGAGGAGCGCGGGCTCGAGGTGGTCGAGTCGACGACGGCGACCTCGCGGAATTACGTCTCGCTCGTGACCGTCCGGGGCGGTGGCCACTCGATCTCCGGCACCCTGGCAGGGCCCGGGACGGCGGTCGCCGAGCGGATCGTGATGATCGACGACCACGCCGTCGACGTGCACGTCGCCGAGAACCTGCTCGTCGTGCGCAACGACGACCGCCCGGGCATGGTCGGGATCGTCGGCACCGCCCTCGGCGAGGCGAACCTGAGCATCCTCTCGATGGCCGTCGGGCAGAGCCCGGTCGCCGAGACGGCGCTCATGGTCCTCTCGATCGACAGACGGGTGTCCGACGAGGTTCTCGAGCATCTCCGCCGCTCAGACGGCATACTCGGGGTGCACCGCCTGCTGGCCGACCTCGGCTGAGAGGCGGCCAAGGGGGGGTCACAGGGGGTGGAGCGCAGGCGAGCGTTCGGCTTGGCCTTGATGGGGATCGGCGTCATCTTCGGCGTCCTCGGGAAGGCCTTCTCGAGCTGGCCGCTCGGGCTCGTGGCCTCGCTCGGCCTCGTCGTCGGAGGGACGCTCATCGCCCTGTCGTACCGGGAGGAGTCCGGGCGGCCCGGGGGTGGCTCCCGCGCCTCGCTCGTCGCCTCCTCGGCCGCCCTCAAGCTCTCCTCGGGACGCTCGACCTCGGGCCCGAGCGAGTCCGCCCTCGCCCTCACCGCCTACGTCGAGCACTTCCGACGAGAGCTCGACCGCTGTGAGGGGCTGCTCGACGACGGTGGCGCTCCGGCCGAGCTCGAGGCTGCCCGGGAGCGCCTCGTCGTCCTCGTGGCGAGCCCCCGCTACGGGGAGGCGATCCGCCGCCAGCTCGTGGACGAGACGAAGGTGACGGCGCTCTCGAGCCGTCTGGCGGCCGAGCTCGGAGGCTGATTCCGCCGGCCTGGCGGCTGGTTCACTACTGTGGCGGTAGGCAGTGGCGGCGGCCGGCAGGCCGGGCGGTGAGGAGTGGGCGATGGAGGAACCTGGCGACGCCGTGAGGGGAGCGCTCAGCAGGCGGAGGTTCCTCGAGCTGGTGGGCCTCGGGACCGCCGGCGTGGCCCTCGGAGCCTGCTCGTCGGGCGCGTCGTCGAGCGGTTCGACGGTGCCCACCAGCACGGCGAGCGGCGGCGGCTTCCCCCTCGACGCCGCCAAGAAGGCCAAGGGCGTGACCACCATCACGATGTGGCACTCCATGACGGCCAACAATCTCGTCACCCTGCAGAGCCTGGTCAAGACGTTCAACTCGAGCCAGTCGAAGATCGAGGTGAAGCTGCTCGCCCAGGCGGACTACACCGACACCTTCACCGCCTACCGGACCGCGCTCGGGACGAAGAACCTCCCTGACCTCGTCCAGATGGAGACGATCAACCTCCAGGCGATGATCGACAGCCGCAGCATCGTCCCGGTGGAGGAGGCGATGGCGGCCGACTCGAGCTTCGACCGGGCCGACGTCCTTGCCTCCGCCATGGCCTATTTCACCGTCGGCGGGGTCCAGTACGCCATGCCGTGGAACTGCTCGGCTCAGATCATGTACTACGACAAGCGGCTGTTCGCGAGGGCCGGGCTCAACCCCGACACGCCGCCCACGACCTTCCAGGAGTACCGCGACATGTCGGCCGCCCTGAAGACGAAGGCGGGGCTGCCCTACGGGACGGCGATCAAGCTCACGGCATCCAACTTCGAGGACTGGATCGCGAAGACGGGCGGCCTGCTCCTCAACCACGAGAACGGGCGCCAGCAGCGGGCGACCGCCGTCGCCTTCGACACCCCGACGGGGCGCCAGATCATGTCGTTCCTCGCCGAGATGTTCCACACCAAGCTGGCCGAGGCGACGCTCGCCACCAACTTCGACAACCTGCTCGCCATCGCCAACGGCTCGGTCGGGATGACGATCGAGACGAGCGCTGCCCTCGGGACCGTCCTCAAGATCCTCGGCGGGGGCCAGTACCACAACGTCACCCTCGGGGTCGGTCCCCTTCCCGGCCTCGACGGGCTCGGGGAGGGCGTGCCGTACGGCGGGGCGGGGCTCTACATCGTGAAGGCCTCCTCGCCCGAGCGCCAGGATGCCGCCTGGCAGTTCACCAAGTTCCTGCTGAGCCCATCCGCCATGGCCGTCTGGGCGATCGGCTCGGGCTACATCCCGATCACGAGGTCGTCGGCCAAGACAGCCGCCATCCAGCACGCCTGGTCGGCCACGCCCCAGTACAAGGTCGCGTACGAGGCGATCGCCAACTCGGCCACCAACCCTGCGACCGCAGGGGCGGTCGCAGGCCCGCTCTCCCAGATCGAGACCTACCTCGGCGACGTTCTCAGTCAGCTCTCGAACGGCGGGTCGGTCAGGGCGGCGCTCGCCTCGGCGGCCACCTCGTCCAACCAGGTGATCAGCAGCTACAACAGCAGCGTCTCGTAGATGGAGTCGGCCGCCGTCTCGCTCGAGGCGGTCGAGAAGCGCTTCGGCTCGACGGTCGCCCTCTCCTCGCTCACCCTCGAGGCCTCCGCAGGCGAGTTCCTCGTCCTGCTCGGCCCCTCGGGCTGCGGCAAGTCGACGGCGCTCAGGATCATCGCCGGCCTCGAGCAGCCCACGTCGGGGACCGTCCGCATCAGCGGCAAGGTCGTGAACGAGGTCGAGCCGAAGGACCGGGACGTGGCCATGGTCTTCCAGAGCTACGCCCTCTACCCGCACCTGAGCGTCCGCAAGAACATCGAGTTCCCCCTCCGCTCACGGCGGATGCCGGCCGAGGAGCGGGAGCTCCGGGTGAAAGAGGCGGCCCGCTCGCTCCAGCTCGAGGAGCTGCTCGAGCGAAAGCCGGGCCAGCTCTCGGGCGGACAGCGCCAGCGGGTCGCCCTCGCCCGGGCGATCGTCCGCCAGCCGAAGGCCTTCTTGATGGACGAGCCGCTGTCCAACCTGGACGCCCGCCTCAGGGTGGAGATGCGGGCCGAGCTGGTCGAGCTGCACCGCCGGAGCCGGACGACGGTGCTCTACGTCACCCACGACCAGGTCGAGGCGATGACGATGGGGGACAGGGTCGCCATCTTGAGAGGTGGTGTCCTCCAGCAGGTCGGCACGCCGAAGCAGGTGCACGCCCGGCCGGCCAACCTCTTCGTCGCCTCGTTCATTGGGAGCCCGCCGATGAACCTGTTCCCGGGCGCGCTGCTCGATGATCCCGGCGTCACCCTCGGGGTCCGCCCCGAGCACTTCTCCATCGGTGACGGCGGCCCGCTTCGCGCCGTCGTCACCCTCGTCGAGTCCCTCGGCCACGAGCACCACGTCGCCTGCCGGATCGGCGGAGCCGACGGGAGCCTCGTCATCGTCCGCCTGCCCGCGGCGGTCTCCCCGCCGGAGATCGGCCAGCAGGTGAGCCTCGGCGTCACCGACCGGGTCTTCCGCTTCGACTCCGAGAGCGGCCAGCTCCTCGAGGCGACATGAGGCGCCGGGCGGTCCGGGAGGCGGCCCTCGCCTACGCCATGGTGCTGCCGGCCTTCGCCGCCTTCGTGGTCTTCGTCTTCTACCCCCTCGCCAAGACCGTCGACCTCGGGATGTACCGGGTGCCGCCCTTTCCTGGGCTCCCGTCGAAGTTCGTCGGGCTCTCCCAGTACGCCTCGGTGCTCTCGCACTCGCAGTTCCTCGCTCCGCTGTGGAACTCGACCCTGTTCGTCCTGTTCACGGTGCCGACCGGGATCGTCATTGGCCTCGCCATGGCAGTGGTGGCCCACCGGGAGCTGGTGGGCATCCGCGTATTCCGGACGATCTTCTCCTCGACGATCGCCACCTCGGTGGCGGTCGCCTCGGTGATCTTCTTCACCCTGCTCGACCCGACGACCGGGCTGTTCGCCTACTGGATCGGCCAGCGGGGGGGCACCGGCATCCTCGGCAACCCGACCTGGGCGCTGCCGGCGGTCGCCGTCGTGAGCATCTGGCAGAACCTCGGCTTCTCGTTCATCCTCATGAGCGCGGCGCTCGCCTCGGTCCCCGATGACCTGATGGAGGCCGCTGCCGTCGACGGGGCCTCGGGCTCCCGGCGCTTCTTCCGCGTGACGGTGCCGCTCATCTCCCCGACGCTGTTCTTCGCGGCCATCATCGGCGTGATCTCGGGCTTCCAGACCTTCGGCCAGATCGACCTGCTGACCGCCGGCGGCCCGAACGGCCACACGAACGTGCTCTTGTACCAGATCTACACGGTCTTCTACGAGAACGCCGACACAGGGACGGCCTCGGTCATGGCCGTGGCGCTCTTCGTCATCCTCGTCGTGCTCACCCTCGTCCAGTTCGCCTTCGTCCACCGGAAGGTCTTCTATGCCGGCGAGGGTTAGGACGGCGCTGCGCTACACGGTGCTCGTGGCCATCGCCTTGGTGGTGCTGTTCCCGATCTACATCACGGTTGTGAACGCCCTCCTCCCCGCCGAGACCATTGCAAGGCGGCCGCCCACGCTCTTCCCGCTCCATCCCGACTGGCACTCCTTCTCGCTCGCCTGGTCGGAGGGGAACCTCGGGGACTACCTCCGCTCGAGCGTCGTCGTGACGTTCTCCATCACCCTCGCCGAGGTCACCACGTCAGTGCTGGCGGCCTATGCCTTCACCTTCCTCGACTTCCCCTTCAAGCGGGTGCTCTTCGCCCTCTGCCTCGCCACCTTGATGGTGCCGGCCGAGGTGACGATCATCCCCAACTACCGGACGATCCAGGTCTTCGGCTGGTTCGACACCTACCCCGCCCTCATCGTCCCCTTCCTCGCCAGCGGGCTCGGCGCCTTCCCCTCCCGCCAGTCCTTCCGCCAGCTGCCCCGGGAGCTCCGGGACGCCTCCGTGCTCGACGGCTACGGCCACTGGCGCTTCCTCGCCCGGGTCGTCGTCCCGCTCAACCGGGCGATGATCGGCGCCTTCGCCGTCTTCTCCTTCCTCGCCAGCTGGAACCAGTACCTCTGGCCGCTGCTCGTCACGAACACGGCCGCCCGTCGCACCGTCCAGGTGGGCCTCCGCCAGCTCGAGGGTCTGAACGCCGATCAGCAGAACGTCATCTTCGCCGGCACGGTGCTCGCTGCCCTCCCGATCTTCCTCACCCTCTTCATTTTCCAACGCCAGCTGGTCCGCGGCCTCACCGCCGGAGCGGTGAAGGGCTGAGTACGCGCCGGAAGGCCCCCGCCGCTTTGTGATGGCAAGGCGGCAGTGCCGACAAGCCGCGTCCCGAGAAGGAGGAAGGCCATGGAGGAGCAGACGGAGGGGCGGGCTCACAGGACCGGCCGGAGATCTCGTGTCGAAGTGCCGCTCGTCTCGGCGATCGTCGCCGCGGCCGCCCTCGTGGCAGTCGCCTTCGCCGGCGTCTCGCTCGGCCGGGTGACGGGCGGCAACGGTGGGCAGACCGCCGTCCTGGACTCCGTCAGGAGCACGGCGGCGAGCGGGACCGTGACGGTGGTCGGGACGGGCACGGTGAAGGGCATCCCGGACACGGTCAGCTTCCAGATCGGCGTCAGCACCAACGGCGCGAGCGCCTCCTCGGCGCTCGCCGAGAACGACGGCCAGGTGCGCTCACTCGAGCAGAGCCTCGAGCACCACGGCGTGAAGACGAGCGAGATGCAGACCTCTGGCCTCAACCTCTCGGTGAACACGAACTCCTCCGGGGCCGTCACGGGCTTCAACGCCGATGACACCTTGAACGTCACCATGCACGGCATCAAGCTCGCCGGCGAGGCGATCGACGCGGCGGCCAACGCCGTCGGGAACGGGATCCAGCTCTACGGGATCTCCTTCTCGATCTCCAACCGCTCGGCGCTCCTGGCGGCTGCCCGCTCGGCGGCCATGCACAGCGCCAGGACCAAGGCTGAGCAGCTTGCAGCCGGGGCCGGAGGCACCCTCGGCGGCATCCTCAAGGTGTCAGAGGACGTCGCCCCGAGCCCGGTCGTCTACGGCTACGCCGCCCCCGTCGCCTTCGCTGCCTCCGCCGTCCCCTTCCGACAGGGGCGCCAGCCGGTGACGGTCCAGGTGACCGTCGTCTACTCACTCCGCACCTGAGAGCCAGGGCCGCTCCCAGTGGTTGGCCCCCACCCTGGCGGCCAACCGCAAGCCGCCGGCTCCCCGCGTGCGTCGGATTGAATCTGGTCTCGCTGCCTGACGACAATGCCGGCGAGCGGGTCGACGGGCTCGAACGCGCGGGGGCCGGGGTGCCTCGCAGGTCCGGTCCTCGTTTGACGTTGTCCTGACCGGTAGGGAATTTGAAGCTGGCCGTCCTCCCCGGGCTACGG
>JAJZZB010000147.1 GCA_021797795.1 Actinomycetes bacterium
GGCTCCGGGGGTGTACGGGTTGTCCCGCCGTTGCACGAGCTGCAGCCTAGTCTTTTCTAACGGTAGGTGTCCTCAGCTTAGAATCTCTGGGAAGACAGCTCCGCCTCTCCCTCCCCGTTCTCGTTGTCATGCTCGGCGTCCTCGCCCGAGGACAGGTCCCGGTAACTCCAGCGGTAGCCGCTGGCCGAACTGGACCACCCTGTGGAGGACTGTCCCGGCTCCGGCCGCCGTGTCGTGCCTGCGGCGCCAGCCGGCGGGGCTACTCCCGACAGCCGATGAGCCCGGCGAGAGCCGTCGCCAGCTCGTCGGCTGCGGCCACCGGGTCGATCTCCCGACGTGCGAGACGTTCGAGCAGGTCCCGGCCTGCCGCCCGGAGCTTGCCCGCCTCGGGCTCCCCGAGGGCGATCTCCCTCGCATCCCGGCTGCCGAGGGCGACGGACGCCAGATGCGCGAAGGCGTCCACGCAGAGCCGCTCGGTCTCCTCGGCCATGCGGGTCTGGCGCCGTCGCTCGAGGCGCCCGTCGGAGCCGAGGAAGTCGCGGTGCGAGGCGATGGCCGCCCACAGCTCGTCGATGCCCTGACCGCTCGAGGCGACGGTCTCGACGATCGGGGGCGTCCACTGCATCTCGCCGGTCAGCTGGAGCATGTGGACGAGGTCCTGGCGGGTCTCCCGCACTCCGGGGCGGTCTGCCTTGTTGATGACGAGGACGTCGGCCACCTCGAGCAGCCCCGCCTTGTTGGCCTGGACGGCATCACCCCACCCGGGGTTGAGGACCACCACGACGGTGTCGCAGGTCCCCGCCACCTCGACCTCCACCTGGCCGACGCCCACCGTCTCGACGAGGACGAGCGGCCAGCCTGCGGCATCGAGGAGCCGCACCGCGTCCGGGACGGCGGCGGCCAGCCCGCCGAGGTGGCCCCGGGTGGCCATCGACCGGATGAAGACGTTGGGGTCGAGGGCGTGCTCCTGCATGCGCACCCGGTCGCCGAGGATGGCGCCGCCGGAGAGGGGCGACGAGGGGTCGATGGCGAGGACGGCGACGGGTCCGCCGGTGCGCCCGAGCGCCTTTGCGACGAGCCGGCCGGTGAGCGTCGACTTGCCCGCTCCCGGGGCGCCGGTGAGGCCGATCGTGTAGGCGGAGCCGGAGCGGGGATAGGTGAGGGCTTCGAGCCGCCGGGCGGCCGGACCGCCCCGCTCGACGACCGAGAGCAGCCGTGCGAGCGATCGACGGTTGCCTGCGGCCCCTCCCTCGGCGAGTGCGAGCAGCTCGCCGGGATCGGTGGGTCGTCCGCTCACTCGCTCTCCCGCCGGACGTCCGCCCCGAGGGCGGCCAGCCGGCCGGCGAGGTTCTCGTAGCCCCGGTCGACGTGCTCGGCGCCGGAGACCTCGGTCGTGCCGTCGGCCACCATGCCCGCCAGCACGAGCGCCGCCCCGGCCCTGATGTCGGTGGAGCGCACCTGGGCGCCGGACAGCCTGCGCACGCCCCGCACGACGGCGTGGTGGCCCTTGGTCGTGATGTCGGCTCCCATGCGGCGCAGCTCGTCCACGTAGCGGAAGCGGCCGGCGAAGATGTTCTCGCTCACGATGGCGACACCGGAGGCGACCGAGAGCATCACGACGAGGAAGGGCTTGTAGTCCGTCGCGACGCCGGGGTAGGGGAGCGTCGAGATGTCGACCGATCGGAGCCGCCCGGCCGAGGTCGCGAGGATGCCCGCCCCGGTGTCGACCGCGTGCACCCCGATGAGGGCCAGCTTCTCGAGGAGCATCTCCATGTGCTCTGCCCTCGCTCCGAGGAGCTCGACCTCGCCGCCGGCCAGGCCCACCGCTGCCAGCCAGGTCGCCGCCTCGACGCGGTCCGGGATGGCCCGGTGCTCGCTCGGGCCGAGGGTGTCGACCCCTTCGATCTCGATGCGGGAGGTGCCGGCTCCCTCGATGCGGGCGCCCATCGAGGTGAGCATGGCGGCAAGATCGATCACCTCGGGCTCCCGGGCGGCATTCTCGATCACCGTGGTGCCCTTGGCCAAGGTGGCGGCCATCATGATGTTGTCCGTCGCCGTGTGGCTCGGGAACTCGAGCACGATGCGGGTGCCCACCAGACGGTCACAACGCCCCTCGACGTAGCCGTGCTCGGTCGTGAATCTGGCCCCGAGGTCCTCGAAGGCGCGCAGGTGCATGTCGATCGGGCGCTGACCGAAGTCGTCGCCTCCGGGGAGCGAGATCCGGGCGAAGCCGTAGCGGGCGAGCAGCGGCCCGAGGACGACGATCGAGGCACGGATCTTCTCGACGAGCTCGTAGGGGGCGACCGGCGTCACCTCACAGGGCACCGAGATGTCGAGCGAGCCCGCTGTCCCGCTCCCGGAATGGGACGCCTCGACGCCCATCGCCGCCAGCAGGTCGCAGACGATGCCGACGTCGGTGATGCCGGGGACGTTCGCCAGCCGGTGGCGGCCCGGTGCGAGCAGGGTGGCAGCCATCAGCTTGAGGACGGAATTCTTCGCTCCGTACACCTCCACCTGGCCGTGAAGCGGCCCGGAGGGACCAACTACGAAGCGTTCCATCCGGGCGACGATAGCCCTTTGGCCACTAACGTTCGCGACCGTGAGCACCGAGCGGCAGGCACCGGACCGCAACTTGGCGATGGAGCTCGTCCGGGTGACCGAGGCGGCCGCGCTGGCGGCCGGGAGGTGGCTCGGGCGGGGCGACAAGGAGGGTGCCGACAAGGCCGCCGTCGACGCCATGCGCGTCGTCCTCAACACGATCGAGATGGACGGCTGCGTGGTCATCGGCGAGGGCGAGAAGGACGAGGCGCCGATGCTCTTCAACGGCGAGCGGATCGGCGGTGGCGGTCCGCTCGTCACCGACATCGCCGTCGACCCGATCGACGGCACCACGCCGACCGCCCTCGGCCGGGGCGGGGCGCTCTCGGTCATCGCCGTCTCCGAGCGGGGCACCATGTTCGACCCGGGCCCGTGCGTCTACATGGAGAAGCTGGCGGTCGGGCCCGAGGGCGTCGGGGCGATCGACATCGAGAAGAGCCCGACTGAGAACCTGCGGGCCGTGGCGGCCGCCAAGGGCTCGAGAGTGGGCGACCTCACGGCCGTCATCCTCGACCGGCCCCGCCACGCGGCGCTCATCCGAGAGGTGCGGCAGTCCGGGGCGCGGATCCAGCTCATCACCGACGGCGACGTCGCCGGGGCCATCTCGACGGCCTGGCCGGACTCCGGCGTCGACGTCCTCTTCGGCATCGGCGGCACGCCGGAGGGGGTGCTCACCGCGGCTGCGATGAAGTGCATGGGCGGCGAGCTGCAGGGCCGGCTCTGGCCACGATCCGACGAGGAGCGCCGGGCAGCCGAGGAGGCCGGCTACGACCTCCACCAGGTTCTCACCACCGACGACCTCGTCCGCGGTGAGAACTGCTTCTTCGCCGCCACCGGGATCTCGAGCGGCGAGCTGCTGCGGGGGGTCCGCTACGACAGCCGAGGGGCGACGACCCAGTCGCTCGTCATGCGGTCGAAGTCCGGCACCGTCCGGCGTGTCGAGGCCTTCCACCGGCTGGCCAAGCTGCGTGCCTACTCGATGATCGAGTTCGGGTGAGGACGAGATGAGCGAGCTGTCCCTCGACCGGCGCCCCGACGGCGTGGCCGTCCTCCGCCTCGAGCGGCCGAAGCTGAACCCGCTCTCGCGCTCGCTGCTCGGCGAGATCGGCGAGGCGGCGGCCGAGCTGACCGAGAGGCCGCCGGGAGCCGTCGTCGTCTGGGGCGGTGAGCGCTGCTTCTCCGCAGGAGCCGACGTCAGCGAGTTCGCCGGGCCCGAGCGCGCCCGTGAGGTGGCGGGATCCTTCCACGCAGCTCTCGGGGCGCTCGCGAGGGTCCCGCGGATGACGATCGCCGCCATCACGGGATACGCCCTCGGCGGCGGCCTCGAGCTGGCGCTCGCCTGCGACCTCCGCTTCGCCGCCGAGGGCGCCCGTCTCGGCCAGCCCGAGATCCTGCTCGGGATCATCCCCGGCGGAGGCGGGACCCAGCGGCTCGCCCGCCTGCTCGGGCCGGGCCGGGCGAAGGACCTCGTCCTCACCGGCCGCCAGGTGCGTGCCGAGGAGGCGATCGGGATGGGCCTCGTCGACCGGGTCGTCCCGGCCGAGGAGGTCTTCGAGGAGGCCTGCCGCTACGCGGCCGAGCTGGCGGCCGGCGCGGTCGTCGCCCAGGGCCTCGCCAAGCGGGCGATCGACACCGGGTTGTCGGGGAGCCTCGAGGAGGGGCTGGCGCTCGAGCAGGAGCTGTTCGGCGAGGTCTTCGCCACGAGGGACGCCTCGATCGGCGTCCGCTCCTTCCTCGAGGAGGGTCCCGGCAAGGCTCGGTTCGAAGGCCGTTGAGCGCTCCGGCGGCGCCGCAGCCCCGCTGGTACCAGCGGGCGGTCTTCTACGAGCTCCCCCCGAGGAGCTTCTTCGACTCGAGCGGCGACGGGATCGGCGACCTCGAGGGCATCCGGGCGAAGCTCGACTACCTCGAGTGGCTCGGGGTCGACTGCCTCTGGCTGCTGCCCTATTACCCCTCGCCCCTTCGCGACGGCGGCTACGACGTGAGCGACTTCCTCACGGTCGCCCCCGAGTACGGCCGGCTGGACGACCTCGTCACCCTCCTCGACGACGCCCACCACAGGGGGATCCGGATCATGTCCGACCTCGTCATGAACCACACGAGCGAGGAGCACCCCTGGTTCGTCGAGTCCCGCTCGTCCCGGGACAATCCGAAGGCCGACTGGTACCTGTGGGCGGAAGACGACCAGGGCCTGCCCGACGTGCGGGTCGTCTTCGTCGACGCCGAGCCATCGAACTGGACCTTCGATCCCGCCCGCAAGCAGTACTACTTCCACCGCTTCTTCCACCACCAGCCCGACCTCAACTACGCGAACCCGGCGGTCGTCGAGACGATGCTCGAGGTGGTCCGCTTCTGGCTCGACCTCGGCCTCGACGGCTTCCGGCTCGACGCCGTCGCCTACCTCTACAAGAGGCAGGGCACGAGCTCGGAGAACCTCCCCGAGACCCACGCCTTCCTGCGCCGGCTCCGCCAGGAGGTCGACAAGTCCTATCCCGACCGGGTGCTGCTCGCCGAGGTCAACCAGTGGCCGATGGACGTCGTCGACTACTTCGGCGACGGCGACGAGTGCCACATGGCGTTCCACTTCCCGCTCATGCCGCGCATGTTCATGGCGGTCCGGCGCGAGCAGCGCTTCCCGGTCACCGAGATCCTCACCCAGACCCCGCCCATCCCAGAGGGCTGCCAGTGGGGGATCTTCCTGCGCAACCACGACGAGCTCACCTTGGAGATGGTGACCGAGGACGAGCGGGACTACATGTACGCCGAATACGCGAAGGACCCGCAGATGCGCAGGAACCTCGGCATCCGCCGGCGCTTTGCGACCCTCGTCGACAACGACCGGCGGGTCGCCGAGCTCCTCCACTCGATGCTGCTCTCGCTTCCCGGTGCCCCGATCCTCTACTACGGCGACGAGATCCTGATGGGCGACAACGTCTACCTCGGCGACCGCGACGCCGTGCGCACCCCGATGCAGTGGACGCCCGACCGAAACGGCGGGTTCTCGACGGCGGACTTCGCCCGCCTCTTCCTCCCGCCGATCATGGACCCGGTCCACGGCTTCCAGGCCGTCAACGTCGAGGCACAGGAGCGCGATGCCTCCTCGTTCCTCCACTGGGTGCGCAAGATGCTGCACACGAGGCGCCAGTACCCGGTGTTCGCCACCGGCGCCATCGAGATGCTGCCGGCGGACAACCCCTCGGTCGTCGCCTACCTGCGCTCCGAGGACGGCGGCCCGACTGTCTTCTGCGTGAACAACCTGAGCCGCTTCGCCCAGCCGGTCCGCGTGAGCCTCCTCGGCCACGAGGGAGCCCGCCCGATCGAGCTCCTCGGGCGGATCCCCTTCCCGGACGTGGGCGCCGACCCGTACCCGATCTCGCTCCAGCCGTACGGCTTCTACTGGTTCGAGCTGCGGGAGGCCGAGTCATGACGCCGGACGCCTGGCTCCCGCTGGCGGGCGGGGCCGACGGCCTGAGCGGCCTCCTCGGGCCCTTCCTCGACCGCCAGGCGTGGGCGCGCTCCAGCCTCGGGACGAGCCCGAGCCGGGTGGCGCTCCGGCCCGTCGACGTGGCCGTGCTCCGGCAGGGACGCCCAGGACTCGCGAGCGTCGTCGTCGAGGCCGGCGAGGACCCTCCGACGCGCCTGCACGTCCTCCTCGGCTGGCGGGAGACCCCGCAGGCGACCGCCGCGCTCGCCCGCCCCGGTGCCGTCCTCGGGACCGGCAGCGACGGGTCGGGTGAGGTGCTCGTCTACGACGCCCTGGCCGACCCCGAGCTCTGCCTCGAGCTGCTCGAGGCGGCCTCCGGGGGTGCCGAGCACGCCGAGCGGGCGCGCCTTGTCGAGTCGCTCGTCTCGCACGCCTCCCTCGTCTACGACGAGCGGCTCTTCATGAAGTGCTACCGGGTCATCGAGCCCCGGCCCCGGCCGGAGATCGAGATGCTGGCAGGCCTCGACCGGGTCGGCTTCAACCACATCCTGGCGCCCGTCGCCCGCTGGTCCCGGGACGGGGGGGACCTCGCTCTCGTCCGTGAGTTCGTCCCGAGCGCCGTCGAGGGCCGGGCGCTCGCCCTCACCTCGCTTCGCGATCTGCTGGCCCGGGCCACTCCGGGACAGCCCACCACGAGCTTCGAGGAGGTCGGTCGGGCGGGCGGCGACCTCGGCGACGAGATGCGCCGGCTCGGCCATGCCACGGCCGAGCTCCATCTCGCGCTGGCGGACGCCTTCGGGGTGCGCGAGGGCGGCGCCCGCGTCCCCGGCCCCCGCATACGGACCCACGGCGACTACCACCTGCGGCGCGTCATGCGGGTCGACGCCGGCTGGCTCGTGGCCGGCTTCGGCGACGACCCGCTCATCGGTGCCCAGGCCGGCGCCGCCAGCCAGGGTGAGCCGCGTATGGGCGTGCCCCTCGAGGACGTGGCCGACCTGTTCATCTCGCTCGAGCAGGTGGCCGACGAAGCGGCCCTCGTCCAGCCCCCGGGCACGATGGCCCACGCCCGCGTGCTCGCCGACGGCTGGGTACGCCACAACAGGCGGTCGTTCCTGCGCGGCTACCTCGAGATACCCGGCATCGGCCGGCTCGTGCCCGCCGGCCGCGAGGAGGTCGACAGCATCGTGGCATCGAAGGTGCTCGATCGCCGGGCGGCGGCCGGCTGAGCGGCGCGCCGGAACCGACCTCGTCTCCTCGGCCTGTTCCCCGGCGGCCCCCGGTGCGAGTGGGCGCCGCCGAGCCGGAGAGTCGCGCAGCTCACGCCGTCGAGTCGAAGTAGTGGCCCGCGTCCAGGTCCGCGAGGAGGCCCGGGTGCTCCGGTCTCCAGCCGACGGTCTCCCGGGTGCGGACCGATGACGTCGGGTTGTCCATCTGGACCAAGGGAGCGAGGAACTCGAAGTAGTCGGCGGCGTTCTCAGGGCTGAGCGGGCGCACCGGGCACTCGAGGCTGCGGGCGATCGTCTCGGCGATCAGCCTCAGGGTGACGCCCTCGTCAGCGACGCCGTGCAGGCGCGAGCCGCCGGGAGCGCTCTCGAGGGCGAGCCGATAGAGGCGGGCTGCGTCCAGGGTGTGGACCGCGGGCCAGCGTTGGGCGCCGTCTCCGACGTAGGCGGCGAACCCTCGCCGGCGGGCGATGGCGATCAGGTTCGGGACGAAGCCGTGGCGGTCGCGTTCGCTGTGGACGACCGGCGGCAGGCGGACGACCGAGGACCGCAGGCCGCCCTCTGCCAGCCCGATGACGAGGTTCTCGGCGTCGATCCGGTACCCGCTGGTGCCGACGTCGGCCTCCGTGCCCACCTCGCCCGGGTTCACCATGGCGAGCAGGAGGGTGCCCGATGTGCCGACGAACGGCTTGCCCGCGCCGGCGAGGGCGTTGATCGCGTC
>JAJZZB010000148.1 GCA_021797795.1 Actinomycetes bacterium
GTAGTAGCTGATCTCCGAGAGGGCGCGGTAGTCGACCGTCGAGGTTCTCGCCAGCTCCCAGCTCGGGAGGAAGCCGAGCACGAGATGGGAGCCGAGCCCCGGCCCGAAGGCCCCTGGCGGGAGCGCCGGAGCGGGGGCACCCGGGCGCGTCGGCAGGCTGACGCCGACGTGGCGGACGGCGGAGGCGTACGCCGCCCGCTCGGCCCCCGCGAAGCGGGCGTACGGGCTCGTCGGAGGCGGTGGGGCGCTCGTGCCGCCGCTGTTCGCCCCGACGAGGCCGCAGCCGGCCAGGGTCAACGCGAACAGGGCGAGAATCAGGGCGCGCGCCGGGGCGGTGGGCCACTGCGCATCCACGGATGGCGCAGCGTAGTGGAGCCGGTGTCCCGTCACCGGGCGCGGGGTTCACTACGCTCTCGCAGTGGTCTTCGTCGAGATCCTGCGGCTCTTCGTCGTGCTCGTGGGTGCCCTCGTCGGCCTGGCAGCCGGCGGCCCCGGGCCGACCGGTCACGTCGTCGGGGCGGTGATCGGCGTCCTCGTCGCCTACGTCGTGGGCGGGATCACCGGCCGGCTGCTCGTCCGGGGGGTCCGGGAGGCCGACCGGTCGCTGCTCGACGTCCCGGCGCTCGAGCTGCTCGCCGGCTCGTTCCTCGGAGCCCTCGGCTTCCTCGTCGGCGTGGTCTGCTGCCTCCCGCTGTTCTTCTTCGTCCGCCACGACTACGACTACCCGATCACCGCCGCCGTTGCCTGGGCGGTGGCCGCCTTGGGCTTCAGGATCGGACGGACCAACGGGCGGCGCCTCGCCGAGGCGGCCCGGATCACCCGCAAGCTGGACCCGATCCAGGTGGCGCCCGAGGGCGCCGTCCTCGTCGACACCTCGGCGGTGATGGACAGGGCCTTCCTCGTGCTCGCCACGACCGGGCTGCTCGGCAGGGAGATCCTCGTCCCCGAGCCGGTGGCCGACGAGCTGAGCGCCATGAGCGAGAGCCCGGACCCGGTCGCCTCGCGGAGGGCGCGCCGCGGGCTCGAGGCGATCGAGGCGGCGCGTGAGGCGGGGATCACCATCACCGTGGCGCCGGGCGACTTCCCCCAGGCGGCGATGACCGAGGAGAAGGTCCTCCAGCTCGCCTCGCGCCTCGGGGTCCGACTCTTCACCTGCTCGGGAGAGGTGGCCCGCCAGCAGGACCACGTCGGCGTCCCGATCGTCGACCTCCGCGGGCTTGTCGCCGACCTCGCTCCCGACCACCTGCCGGGCGAGCGGCTCTCGGTCGACCTGCTGAAGAGCGGCCGCCAGCACGGCCAGGCGGTCGGCTACCTGCCCGACGGGGACATGGTCGTCGTGAACGACGCCGCCGAGCGGATCGGGAGCCAGGGCGTGGAGGTCGTCGTCGTCTCGACCCGGCCGACCTCCCAGGGTCTGCTCGTCTTCGCCCGCCTGGAGGGCGACGGGGGCTCCGGCCGCCACCCCGCCGCCGTCAGAGCGCTTTGACGGCGGCGACGAGCTTGGTGAGGGAGTCCTTCGCGTCCCCGAAGAGCAGGGTCGTCTTCGGGTCGAAGAGGAGCTCGTTGTCGATCCCGGCGAAGCCGGGGCGCATGGAGCGCTTCAAGAAGACGACGTTCTTCGCCTCGTCGACGTTGAGGATCGGCATCCCGTAGATGGGGCTCCCTGGCGAGTTCTTGGCGGCCGGGTTGACCACGTCGTTGGCGCCGACCACGAGGGCGACGTCGGCCGTCTGGAAGCCGGTGTTCGCCTCGTCCATCTCCTTCAACTGCTCGTAGGGGACGTTCGCCTCGGCGAGGAGGACGTTCATGTGGCCCGGCATCCGGCCGGCGACGGGGTGGATGGCGTAGCTCACCTCGACCCCCCGGCTCTCGAGGAGCTCGGCCAGCTCCCGGGCGACGTGCTGGGCCTGGGCCACCGCCAGGCCGTAGCCCGGGACGATCACGACCTTTTGGGAGTAGGCGAGCAGGACGGCGAGGTCATCGGCGCTCGCCGACTTGACCGTGCGCTCGCCGCCGGCCTCGTCGGTGCCACCGGCCGTGATGACCGAGCCGAAGGCCGAGAAGAGGATGTTCGGCAGCGACCTGCCCATGGCGCTGCTCATCATCCGGGTGAGGAGCGTGCCCGAGGCCCCGACGAGGGTGCCGGCCACGACGAGCAGCATCGAGTGGAGGACGAAGCCGCTTGCGGCGACGGCGAGGCCGGTGAAGGAGTTGAGCAGCGAGATGAGGACCGGGACGTCTGCCCCTCCGATGGGGAGCACGAAGGCGATGCCGAAGGCGAGCGCCAGGATGCCGATGACGGCGACGAGCCAGCTCTGGGGCGAGACGCAGGCCGCGATGGCGAGCCCCACGACGCCGCCGCCGATGACGGCGTTCAGCACCTGCTGGCCCGGGTAGGTGATCGGCCGTCCCGTCATCAGCTCCTGCAGCTTGGCGAAGGCGATCACCGAGCCCGCGAAGGAGACGCAGCCGACGATGACGCCGAAGAGCACCTCCACCACCTCGTAGACGGCGAGCAGATGGGGGTCGGCCTTGTTGAACTCCGCCAGCGAGATGAGGGCGGCTGCCCCGCCGCCCACGCCGTTGAAGGCGGCCACCATCTGCGGCATGGCGGTCATCTTCACGAGCCGGGCCGCCGGGAGGCCGATGACGATCCCGATCGCCATGGCGGCGAAGATGAGCGGGAAGTGGGTGAGCCCCGGCGTGGCGAAGGTGAAGGCGACGGCGACGAGCATGCCGGCCGCCCCGAGGAGGTTGCCGTTCCGGGCTGTCTTCGGCCCGGACAGCCCCTTCAATGCGAGGATGAAGCAGATGGCCGCGAACAGGTAGGCGACGTAGATGCCGCTGCCGATGCTCATGACGGCGTGCCCACCCCCTCCTGCTCGACCGCCGGCGCCGGGGCGCTCGTGGTCTCGGGGGCAGGCGCCCGCTTCGGCTCGCGACCCTTGAACATCTCGAGCATCCGGTCGGTGACGACGAAGCCGCCGACGACGTTCACCGTGGCGAGGATGACGGCGATGAAACCGAGGGTGAGCTCGAGGGCGCCGTGGCCGGTGCCGAGGACGATGATGGCGCCGACGAGGACGACGCCGTGGACGGCGTTGGTCCCCGACATGAGCGGCGTGTGGAGGATGCTCGGCACCTTGGAGATGACCTCGAAGCCGACGAAGACCGAGAGCACGAAGATGGTGACGAGGGTGAGGATGCTGCCGGTCATGAGCGGGCTCCTTCGATCAGCTCGCGGGTCGGTGCGTGGCGGATCTCCCCGGCGTGGGTGACGCAGGTCCCCGCCACGATCTCGTCGGAGAAGTCGGGAGCGAAGCTGCCCTCCTTGGCGAGCAGGCCGACGAACTCGGCCATGTTGCGCGAGTAGAGGAAGCTGGCGTGCATCGGCATCGAGCTCGGCAGGTTGGCCACCCCGTGGACGACCACCCGGCCCACCTCGACGTCCTCGCCGGGCTTGGAGAGCTCGCAGTTGCCACCCGACTCCGCCGCCAGGTCCACCAGGATGGCGCCGGGCGGCATCGCCTCGACCATCTCGCCGGTGACGAGGACCGGTGCCCGGCGCCCGGGGATGGCGGCCGTCGTGATGACGACGTCGGCGGCCGCCACCTCCTTGCCGATGAGCTGGCGCTGGCGTCCGAGGAAGTCCTCGGACTGCTCCCGGGCGTAGCCGCCCTCGCCCTCCTGGGTCTCGAGCTCGAGCTCGACGAAGGCGGCGCCGAGCGAGCGCACCTCGTCCCGGGCGGCGGGGCGGACGTCGTAGGCCCGCACGACGGCGCCGAGGCGCCGCGCCGTGGCGATCGCCTGCAGGCCGGCGACGCCGGCCCCGAGGACGAGGACCTTGGCCGGTGGCACGGTCCCGGCCGCCGTCATGAAGAGGGGGAAGAAGCGCGGCAGGCGGCCCGCCGCGATCAGCACGGACAGGTAGCCCGAGACGGTGGCCTGGGAGGAGAGGGCGTCCATCGACTGCGCCCGGCTGATGCGGGGCAGCAGGTCCAAGCTGAAGCTCGAGACCTTCCCCTCGGCGAGGGCCTGCACGACCTCGAGCGCCCCGCCAGGTTGGAAGAAGCTGACGACGGCGCTGTCCTGGCGGAGCATGGCGGCCTCGGCGAGGCTCGGCGGCTGCACCTTGCAGACGACGTCGGCGCCCGCCATCAGCTCGGCGACATCGGCGACGATCCGGGCGCCCTTGTCCTCGTAGGCCTCGTCGGGGAAGAGGGCCGCCTCGCCGGCACCCTTCTCGACGGCGACCTCGATCCCCTTGGCGGCGAGCTTGGACAGGACCTCGGGGACGAGCGCAACGCGGCGCTCCAAAGACGCGCGCTCCCGCGGCACGGCGACTTGCATGGCGGTGGTCTATCAGGAACCGGCGGCCGGGTCGAGGTAGCCGAGCCTCAGCGGGCCCGTATAGATGAGCAGAGGCGGCGAGGACCACTTACCATTGGCAGGGCGAGCCGCAGATTCACCTGACCGACGCGAGGGGCGCATGCAATTCGACACTACGGCGACGCAGCTGCAAGGCGTGCTCGCGGTGGCGCGCCGTCTCGTCGTCATCGGGGACGAGCAAGAGGTGCTGGATGCCGTCTGCCTCACGATCCGCCGGCATCTCAGCTACGGCTCGTGCGTCCTGTCGCTTCGCGGGACGGAGGGTCACTTCAAGGTGGCGGCCGTCTCCGGGCTCGAGGAGAAGCTCGAGAAGACGCTGCGAGGGCTCGTCGTCTCGGCCGGTGCCTTCGAGGCGCTCAGCCACGCCGCCATGCGCAGCGGCCAGGTCCATCTCGTCCCGCCCGACCACCCGGTCCGCCAGCGCGACGAGGTGCGGGCCGGGCTGCTCACGACCGGGGTGTCGGTGAGCCGCGGCAGCTGGCGGGAGGGGACGATGCTCTTCGTGCCCCTCGTCGGCCGTGACGGCGAGACCATCGGCTTCCTCAACCCCGACGACCCGCTCTCGGGCGAGCTGCCCTCCGCCGAGGAGGTGCTCCTCCTCGAGGCGATCGCCGACCTCGGCGTCCTCGGGATCGAGCTCGCCCGGGCCCGGAGCGATGCCGCCGCCGCCACGGCCGTCATGGAGGCGCAGGGCCGCCAGTTCGAAGCCCTCATGATGACCGGCGCCCGGGTGCGGGGCGGGGCCCTCCTCGACGAGGTGCTACGGGAGATGGCCGCCGCCATGACGGCGGCAGGCGGCTTCAACCGGGCGGCGATCTACGTGCTCGGCGAGGGGGAGAGCCTCGAGTGCCGGGCGACCGCCGGCCTTCCGGCCGAGGAGGACGAGGAGCTGCGCCGCACCCCGCTCACCGTGGCGGAGTTCCGGACCGCCATGCTGCCCGAGATGCAGATCAGCCGGTCGTACTTCTTCGATCACCGCCATTTCGTCCTCCCACCCGAGGTGGACGCCAAGCTGGCGGCGACACGGGTCGGGCGCGAGTGGCGGGAGGGCCAGTGGCACCCCGAGGACATGCTGACGGTGCCGATGCACGACGCCGACGGCGAGCTCGTCGGGATCGTCTCCTTCGACGACTCGACGAGCGGCCGCCTTCCCGACAGGGAGCACGTCGAGGCGCTCGAGTTCTTCGCCGACCGGTGCGCGGCGGCCGTCGTGCACTCCCGGCGCGTCGATGCGGTGCGCACCGAGGCGCAGACCGACCCCCTCACCGGGCTCGCCAACCGGCGGGCGCTCGAGGAGCTGATCGAGTTCTCGGTCCAACGCTACGACCACTTCGGGGAGCCGGCCTGCCTGCTGTTCATCGACATCGACCACTTCAAGGACGTGAACGACACCTTCGGGCGCGCCGTCGGCGACCTCGTCCTCCAGCGGGTCGGAGCGGCGCTGCGCGAACGCCTGCGCCGGGGGGATCTCCTCGCCCGCTACGGGGGCAAGGAGTTCGTGGCCCTGCTGCCGGACTCGACCCTCGAGGCGGGCACGACCCTCGGCGAGTCGCTGCGGGCGCGGGTGGAGGGCCTCGACCTGAGCGAGCTCTCGGGCGAGATCCCGATCAGGATCTCGGTGGGCGTGGCGAGCCTCACGCCCGACCGGATGGACGTCGAGTCGCTCGTGTCCTCGGCCGACGCCGCCATGTACCGGGCGAAGCGGGACGGTCGCAACCGGGTGGCGAGCGCCGCCTAGCAGGCGGGGGCGGCCCCGCCGGCCGACGGGCACGCCTCGAGTCGGCGGGGCGCCGCCCGTCACGATGCCGGCGGAGGGCCCGGGCGTGCGGGGTCACCGCCGGGATCACCTCCTAGACTTCACGCGTGAGCGATGAGGCGGAACGCAAGGAACGTGCCGGCGGAGACCCGGCGGCCCGCTGGCAGGAGCGCTACTCGGCCTCGAGGCTGAGGGACGCCGACTTCGAGACGATCTCCGGCGTCCCCGTCGAGCCCGTCTACGGTCCACCCGAGGCGGAGCGCCCGGGCCTCTACCCCTACACCCGTGGCCCCTACGCCTCGATGTACCGCTCGAAGCTGTGGACGATGCGCCTCTTCGCCGGCTTCGGGACGGCCGAGGACACCAACGTCCGCTTCAAGGAGATCCTCCGCTCCGGCGGTGACGGCCTCTCGACCGCCTTCGACCTGCCGACCCTCATGGGCCGGGACTCCGACGATCCCCACTCGCTCGGTGAGGTGGGCCGCTGCGGCGTCGCCGTCGACACTCTGGCCGACGTCGAGGACCTCTTCAGCGGCATCGACCTCGGCCGGGTGACGACCTCCATGACGATCAACTCGCCGGCTGCCATCCTGCTCGCCATGTACGTGGCGGCGGCCGAGAAGTCCGGGACGCCGCGGGCCGAGCTCGGCGGCACGATCCAGAACGACATCTTGAAGGAGTACCAGGCCCAGAAGGAGTACGTCTTCCCCCCGCGGCCGTCGGTGCGCATCGTCACCGACATGATCCGGTTCTGCTCGGCCGAGATGCCGAGGTGGCACACGGTCTCGGTCTCCGGCTACCACATCCGGGAGGCCGGCTCGACGGCTGCCCAGGAGCTCGCCTTCACCCTCGCCAACGGCTTCGCCTATGTCGAGGCCGCCGTGGCGGCCGGGCTGCCCGTCGACGAATTCGCACCCAGGCTCAGCTTCTTCTTCAACGCCCACCTCGACTTCTTCGAGGAGATCGCCAAGTACCGGGCCGCACGGCGCATCTGGGCCCGCTGGATGTCCGAGCGTTACGGTGCCGCCACCGAGCGCTCGATGCAGCTCCGCTTCCACACCCAGACCGCCGGCTGCTCCCTCACGGCTCAGCAGCCGGAGGTGAACATCGTCCGTACCGCCGTCGAGGCCCTCGCCGGCGTCCTCGGGGGCACCCAGAGCCTGCACACGAACTCGATGGACGAGGTGCTCGCCCTCCCGACCGAGAAGGCGGCCCGCATCGCGCTGCGGACCCAGCAGGTGATCGCCAACGAGACGGGGGTCGCCAACGTCGCCGACCCCCTCGGCGGCTCCTATCTCGTCGAGGCGCTCACCGACGAGATGGAACGCCGCGCCGAGGAGATCTTCGCCCACCTCGACGAGCTCGGTCAGGGGTCGATCCTCGAGGGCGTCTACACCGGCATCGAGCAGGGATGGTTCCAGTCCGAGATCGCCGATGCCGCCTACACCTACGAGAAGAAGGTGTCCTCGAACCGGCGGATCGTCGTCGGGGTGAACGCCTTTTTCGAGGGGAACGACGAGGAGCCGCCGGAGATCCTCCACATCGGCCAGGAGGTCGAGGACCTCCAGCTGAAGCGGCTCGGAGAGGTCCGCCAGCGCCGGTCGGAGGAGGTCGTCGAGAGGGCGCTCGAGACGGTCCGCCAGGTGGCGGGTGATCCCGTACGCAACCTCATGCCGGCCATCCACGACGCCGTCGAGGCCTACGCCACGATCGGGGAGATCATGTCCGC
>JAJZZB010000017.1 GCA_021797795.1 Actinomycetes bacterium
CTCCCACGCGGTGAGTTAGGTAATACACGTTCGGGCGCCGAATACCGTCATCTACCAGCACAGATGCCCGCTCCTCAGCTGCGAGCCCGGAAAGTACCGCTAGCGCGAGGAGGGGTGGATGGCGCGGGCCGCCTCTCGGCGGGCGTGCTCGAGGGCGGCGAAGGCGGCGCACTGCGAGGCGAGCGAGGCCTCGAAGCCCCACCGCACCAGCCGCGACTCGGCCGCGGCCTGGTCGTCGCCGTACTCGACGAGGCTGAGGGCGAGGCGGCGCCCGTGGTCTCTCAGTCGGTCGCTGAGCGGCCGGCGGACGCCTGGGTGCCCGAGGGCCGCCTCGTGCTCGACCTGCAGGCTGGGCGGGAGGCGGCGCAGGTGGCGCCGGGCGAGGGGCGGGAGGTGGCGCCGGACGGCGAGGGCGGAGCCGCGCCACTCGGCCATCTGGAAGTCGACGCAACGCTTGAGGGTCCGGGTGAAGGGGGCGTTCGGGCCCGAGCGCTCACCGATGCCGAGCCGTCGGGCGAGGTCGTCGGCCTCGAACTCGACCCCGCCGTGGCAGTCGTCGAAGTGGCTGGCGAAACGGCGCAGCAGCCACGTCGTCGACGGGCCGAGGACGGGGAGCCAGAAGGTCTCCACGTAGCAGGACCGCGGGTCGTGCCCGATCTCGTCGACGACCGGGTCGTCCCACGGCTCGACGAGGAGCCGCTCGCTCGCCGAAGGCGCCCGGACCGGCGCCGGCGAGTCGATGGGATGGAGCCGGAGCCGGGGGAGTGGCTCGGTCGGCAGCACACTCATTGCAGCGCCTCCTGTGTCCAGGTGTGATCTCGATGTGTTCAGAGTATTTCATGCAGTTTCGAGCGGCGCAACCGGAAATCGGGGGACGGGCCGTGCAAGGGAATGTTGACCAACCGAGTAGGGTTTAGTTCTCTGGATCGAAGGGCGTCTCCGCCCAGTGAGGAGGACGAGGTGCCGAGCTTCAGGGACCTCTTGAACCAGGTGAAGCAGTCCATCCGGGAGGTCGACGCCGGCCGGGCGGCAGCCGAACGCGGGCGAGCCGTCTTCCTCGACGTGAGGGAGGCCGACGAGTACGAGCAGGGAGCGATCCCCGGCGCCCTCCACATCCCCCGCGGCTACGTCGAGCTGCAGGTCGAGGGCCGGCTCCCCGACAAGGGCCAACCGATCGTGGTCTACTGCGCCGGCGGGACGCGCTCCGCCTTCGCCGCCAAGGCGCTCCAGGATCTCGGCTACGAGGACGTCGTCTCGATGGCAGGCGGCTTCAACACCTGGAAGGACGAGGGCCGCGACTGGTCCGTCCCCCGCACCCTCGACGCCGACCAGCGCAACCGCTACCAGCGCCACCTCCTCCTGCCCGAGGTGGGCGAGCGGGGCCAGCAGAAGCTGCTCGAGTCGAAGGTCCTCCTGCTCGGTGCGGGCGGCCTCGGGTCGCCTGCCGCCCTCTACCTGGCGGCCGCCGGGGTCGGCACGATCGGCATCATCGACATGGACGTCGTCGACGCCTCCAACCTGCAGCGCCAGATCCTCCACAACATGGACCGCATCGGCGAGCGCAAGGTCGACTCGGCGAAGAAGACCCTCGCGGCGATGAACCCCGACGTCACGGTCATCACCTACGACACGCGCCTCGGCGCCGACAACATCCTCGACATCATCGACGGCTACGACGTCATCGTCGACGGGACGGACAACTTCCCGACCCGTTATCTCGTGAACGACGCCTCGCTGTTGAAGAGGATCCCGGTCGTCCACGGCTCGATCTTCCGCTTCGAGGGCCAGGTGACCGTCTTCGCCCCCTACGAGGGACCGTGCTACCGCTGCTTTGTGCCCGAGCCCCCACCGGCCGAGCTCGCTCCGTCGTGCGCCGAGGCGGGCGTGCTCGGCGTGCTGCCCGGCATCATCGGCTCGATGCAGGCGATGGAGACGATCAAGCTCCTCCTCGGCCTTGGCGACCCGCTCATCGGCCGGCTGCTCGCCTACGACGCCCTCGAGCAGTCGTTCCGGGCCTTCAAGGTCCGCCGGGACCCGGAGTGCCCGGCCTGTGGCGAGCATGCCGGCGAGATCGTGATCGCCGAGTACGACGACCTCTGCATGCCGCACGTCATCGAGGCGCCCGCTCCCGCACTGGCGGTGTGAGCGAGGGCTCCGGCACGGGCGGAGCCCTCTGGCGGACTTCCGGGCTGCCGTCGACCGCACAGATGGCACGGGGTCGGCGCGCGCCCTTACGCTCTTGGCATGTTGCGTCCTCAAAGCTGGACCAGCCCTGCGGGTGGACGTCCCGTCCGGGTGATCGCCGGAGAGCCCGGTGGCAGGCCCCGGTCCGCCGTCGAGGGGCAGCGGGCTGAGCGGGGTGCCAAGAGCCTCATTGGAGGACAGGCGTTCCCCGAGCTGTCGGAGCAGCGGCGCATCGCTCGTTGCTCCCGTCGCTGGCCGCCGCAGCGGTCCATGGAGCGAGCCCGGGCGAGGATCAAGGCTCTCACCGGCCCGAGCCAGGTGGGGATGGAGCTGGAGGAGGTCATCAGCCGCCTGGACCTGTTCCTTCGGGGACGGGGCCACTCCCTCTGCACGCAGCAACGAAGTTCGTCACGTCGGAACCGCTGGGCGTGTTGGCGGCTGTTCCACTTGATGTGGAAGAAGCGGGGCCGCACCCTGCCGGCGGGCCAGGCGGACCGCTGGACCAGCGCCTGGTTCCACGACCAGGGCCTGCACAAGCTCATGGGCACTATCCGATATCCGAAGGCAGCCTCACCATGTCCAGAGTGACCGTCGGTGAGCTGTATGCGGGAGAACCGCTCGAAAGGGGGATGGGGAACCGGGCCATCACGGCACCGCGCCCCTGACTACCGATGGCAGCTCAGGGTGGGAGTCGGCAGACCGACTCGGGTATCGAGATCCGGCGCTGCTACGGGCCCGACGACCTCGCCTCCTTCGACCCCGGGCGGGCGCTCGGCGAGCCCGGCGAGTTCCCCTACACCCGCGGCGTCCAGCGGGACATGTACCGGGGACGGCTGTGGACCATGCGCCAGTACGCAGGCTTCGGCACGGCCGAGGCCACGAACGAGCGGTTCAAATTCCTCCTCCAGGCGGGCCAGACGGGGCTCTCGTGCGCCTTCGACCTGCCCACCCAGATGGGATACGACTCGGACCACCCCCGCGCCGAGGGGGAGGTGGGCAAGGTCGGCGTGGCGATCGACTCGCTCGCCGACATGCGGCGCCTGCTCGACGGCATCCCGCTCGGCGAGGTCTCGACCTCGATGACCATCAACGCCACTGCCGCCATCCTGCTCCTGCTCTACGAGCTCGCCGCCGAGGAGCAGGGCGTGCCGGCCGAGAAGCTGAGCGGGACGATCCAGAACGACATCTTGAAGGAGTACGTCGCGAGGGGCACCTACATCTACCCCCCCCGCCAGTCGATGCGCCTCGTCACCGATACCTTCGCCTACTGTGCCGAACAGGTGCCGGGCTGGAACACCATCTCCATCTCCGGCTACCACATCCGCGAGGCCGGGTCGACGGCCGTCCAGGAGCTCGCCTTCACCCTCGCCGACGGCATCGCCTACGTCGAGGCGGCAATCCGGGCCGGCCTCGGGGTGGACGACTTCGCCGGCCGGCTCAGCTTCTTCTTCAACGCCCACAACAACCTGTTCGAAGAGGTGGCCAAGTTCCGAGCCGCCCGGAGGATGTGGGCCCGGATCATGACCGAGCGCTTCGGCGCCACGAGCGAGCGCTCCACGCGGCTGCGCTTCCACACCCAGACGGGCGGTTCGACGCTCACGGCCCAGCAGCCCGAGAACAACGTCGTCCGCGTGACCACCCAGGCGCTCTCGGCCGTCCTCGGCGGCACCCAGAGCCTCCACACCAACGGCTTCGACGAGGCGCTCGGCCTGCCGACGACTCGGGCGGCGAAGCTGGCGCTACGCACCCAGCAGGTCCTCGCCTACGAGTCGGGCGCCGCCGACACGGTCGATCCCCTGGCGGGCTCCTACTACCTCGAGTCGCTGACCGACGAGGTGGAGCGCCGTGCGACCGAGTACCTCGAGCGGATCGACGCCATGGGCGGCGCGGTCGTCGCCATCGAGCAGGGCTTCCTCCAGGACGAGATCGAGCAGGCCGCGTACGCCTACGCAAAGGCGGTCGACTCGGGTGAGAAGGTCGTCGTCGGCCTCAACCGCTTCGTCGAGTCCGACGCGGAGGAGCCGGAGGTCTTCCCGATCGACCCGGCGTTGCAGCACGCTCAGGTCGAGCGCCTGCGGGCGCTGCGGGCCCGGCGCGACCAGGCGGCGGTCGGGGCCGCCCTGGCGGACGTGGCGTCGGCCGCCCGCGGGACCCAGAACCTCCTCGTGCCGATGAGGGCAGCCCTGGCGGCCGAGGCGACGCTCGGGGAGGTCTCCGACGTGCTGCGGGAGGTCTTCGGGGTCTACCAGCCGGCGCGCTGACGGTGCCGCCGGGCAGCGGTCCGGCTGCCAGGCGCCCCCGGACGGGCCGGAGGCCCCTGCGATCGCAGCCTGCCCAGGTGACCACCCTGTCCGCCAGCTCGGGGCGCCGACCCCTGTGCCGAGCGGACGGTGAGCGAGGTCATGGCGCACCTCCCCGGAGCGGCCGGCTCCCTCGGCGGCGTGGCCGGGCCCGGGGAGCCGCCCGAAGGGCGGGCCGCCTGGGGGAGGGCATCTCACCGTGAAGCGTCCGTCCACGAGGAGGCTCCTCGGCTCCGACGCCACCGGCTCGGGCCGCTCCTCGCCTGCGGGGTGAACTCCCCACCTCCCCGACGCCGGTCTCGTGGCGGGCGCCGCCGGCCTGCGTGAGGCGGCCGGGCAGCCAACCCCGCCGCTCGCAGCGGTCCACGTCGCCATTGCCGACGTGGACCTCGCCCGTCACGCCGTGGCGGACCGGCCCGCCGAGTAGGCCTCCGCCGTCAGCCGTTCCCGCTGGCTCTCGTCGGTCGCGAGGTCGACCACCGTCCAGGCCATGGCTATGGCCCCGTCGGTCACCGCCCTGTCGGCGGCCGGTGAGGCGGCGGCGGCGGTGAACTCCGGCTGGTGGTTGACGGCCGGCAGGCAGTCGAGGCTCACCATCGGGTGGATCGAGGGGATGGCGAGCGAGACGTTGGCCATGTCGGTCGAGCCGCTCATCGTGACTCCCCCCGGCGGGGGGAAGCTGCGGCCGAGCGCCTCGGCATTGCGCACGTAGAGGGCCGCCATCTCCTCGTCGGTGTGGAACTCCGAGTAGGTGGGCCCCTGCGGCAGGATCTCGAGCGAGGCCCCGGTCGCGATCGCCCCGGCCTCGAAGCAGGCCCTCACCTTCGGCGACCACTCCTCGAGGCGCTCGAGGGTGCGCGCCCGGACGTAGTACTTCGCCTTGGTGAGCGCCGGGATGATGTTCGGGGCCATTCCTCCGAGGGTGACGATGCCGTGCACCTGGTCGTGGTCCTCGCCGTGCTGGCGGAGCAGCCCGATGGCCACCTGGGCGAGGGTGAGGGCGTCCGCCGCGTTGATCCCGTGATGGGGATAGGCGGAGGCGTGCGCCTCCTTGCCCCGGTAGACGACGTCGTAGTGCTCGACGGCGAGGCAGGGCATGCGGTCCAGCTCGCCCGGGGCGGGGTGCACCATCATGGCGGCGTGGACGCCGTCGAATGCGCCCCGCTCCATCATGACCACCTTGCCGCCGCCGCCCTCCTCGGCGGGCGTCCCGAGCACCCGGACGCTCAGGCCGAGATCGTCCGCCACCGCCGCCAGTGCCCGCCCCGCACCGACGGCGGCCGAGGCGATGATGTTGTGCCCGCAGGCGTGCCCGATGCCGGGCAGGGCGTCGTACTCGGCGCAGATGGCGACCGTGAAGGGACCCGACCCGGCGGTCGCCGAGAAGGCGGTCGGCAGGTCGGCGACCCCCCGGTCCACCGTGAAGCCGGCCTCGGAGAGCATCTCGGCGCACCAGGTCGACGCCTGCTCCTCTTCGAAGCCGAGCTCGGGATGCTGATGGATGCGGTGGCTGAGCCCGACGAGCGCCTCGCCGTCGGCCGACACCGCCGAGGCGAGGCGGTCCTTCGTCTCGGCCGGGGCGCTCATTCGAGCACCGCCACGACGTCGCCGGCACCGAGAGCGTCCCCGGGCTTCACCCGCAGCTCCTTCACTACGCCGGCCCGGTCGGCGTTGACCGGGTTCTCCATCTTCATTGCCTCGAGGACACAGAGCGTCTGGCCCGCCTCCACGCTGTCCCCCTCGGCCACGAGCACCTTCACGATGGTCCCCTGCATGGGGACGGTGATCTTGCCGTCGCCGCCGATGGCCGGCCCGCTCGAGCCGTGGCGGCCACGCGAGCTCGCCCGTTTCGCCGCCGGTGAGCCGCCCGGCGCCGCCTGGGGGGTGACGGCCGGCGCCGCCTCCGGCCCGGGCACCCAGAGCTTCACCCGGTACCGCCTCCCGTCGACCTCGGCGTCGACCTCTCTCAGCACGCGGCGCTCGCCCGCCTCCCCCCCGCTCTCGGCCTTCACCGCCGCCGTCACCCCGGAGAGGTCGAGGCGCTCCTCGACCCAGCGGGTCGAGTGGGAGGCGCTCACGAAGTCCTCGTGGGCGAGGATCGCCTTGTGCGCCGGGATGGTCGTGGCGATGCCCTCGACCACCGTCTCGTCCAGGGCACGCAGCATCCGTCGCCGTGCGCTCTCGCGGTCCTCGCCCCAGACGACGACCTTGGCGACGAGGTTGTCGTAGAACTGGCTCACCTCGTCGCCCGACTCGTAGCCGGCGTCGGTGCGGGTGCCGAAGCCGTCCGGCGGCCGGAAGGTCGTGATCCGCCCGGGACTGGGCAGGAAGCGCCCCCCTGCCGGGTCCTCGGCGTTCACCCGGCACTCGATCGAGTGCCCCCGCCGCCGCGCCACGAGGTCCTCCTGGGTGAAGCCGATCGGCTCGCCCGAGGCCACCCGCAGCTGGAGGGCGACGAGGTCGATGCCGGTGACGAGCTCGGTGACCGGGTGCTCGACCTGCAGGCGGGTGTTCATCTCGAGGAAGTAGAACCGGCCCGCCTCGTAGAGGAACTCGACGGTGCCGGCACCCTCGTAGGCGCAGGCGTGGCAGATGCGGACGGACGCCTCGCCCATCTGCTGGCGGATCTCGTCGGGGAAGTCGGGTGCCGGCGACTCCTCGACGAGCTTCTGGTGCCGCCGCTGGTAGGAGCAGTCGCGCTCGCCGATCCACAGGGCGTTGCCGTGCCCGTCGGCGAAGACCTGCATCTCGATGTGGCGGGGCCACTCGAGGTACTTCTCGGGATAGACCTCCGGCCGCCCGAAGTAGGCGGTGGCCTCCCGCTGGGCGGACTCCATGGCGTCGGCCGCGTCGGCCGGGGATGCGACGACCTTCATCCCGCGCCCGCCGCCCCCGAAAGCTGCCTTGATGGCGACGGGCCAGCCGTGCTCCTCGCCGAAGGCGACCACCTCGGAGGCGTCGCCGAGCGCCTCGCTCCGCCCGGGCACGCCGGCGACCCCGGCGCGCTCGGCCGCCAGCCGGGAGCTGATCTTGTCGCCCATGATCTCGATCGCCTCGGGGGGCGGCCCGATGAAGACGGCGCCGGCCCCGGCGATCGCCCGGGCGAAGGCGGCGTTCTCGGAGAAGAAGCCGTACCCGGGGTGCACGCCCTGGGCTCCGCTGCGCCGGAGGGCGTCGAGGATCGCCTCGGTGTTGAGGTAGCTCTCGGCTGCCGTCTGGCCGCCGAGGGCGTACGCCTCGTCCGCCAGGCGGACGTGCAGGGCGTCGCGGTCAAGCTCGGAGTAGACGGCCACGGTCGCGATGCCGAGCTCCCGGCAGGTACGGATGACCCGCACGGCGATCTCGCCACGGTTGGCGATGAGCACCTTGTCGAACACGTCTCCCCTTCCTCGTCCTAGTGTCCTCCCGGTGCCGGACGACCTGTTCGAGGACGACGTGGCGGGGGAGGGCTCGACGGAGCAGGCTACCCCGGCCGACCCGCACCGGTCCTCCTGGCGGCCCTTCGCCCGGCCCGAGCGCCTCCCCGAGGTCGACTCGACCAACACCGAGCTCATGAGGCGGGCAGCCGCCGGAGCCCCGGAGGGCACCGTGCTCGTCGCCGCCCGCCAGGGCGCCGGCCGGGGACGGCTCGGCCGGCGCTGGGTGGGCCATCCGGGGGGCTCGCTCCTCTGCTCGCTGCTCTTCAGGCCCTCCTGGCCGGCCGAGCACTGGCATCTCGCCCCCCTCGTCGTCGCCCTGTCGGCGGCGGAGGCGTCCTCGAGCTCGGCCGGCGTCGAGTGCGCCTGCAAGTGGCCGAACGACCTGCTGGCCGGACCCGCGCAGCGCAAGGTGGCCGGCGTGCTGTCCGAAGCCGGCCGGGACGGCGCCCTCGTCGTCGGCATCGGGCTCAACGTCAACTGGCCGCCCGGCTTCCCGCCCGAGGGCGACCCGGACGCGGCCGCCCTGGCCGCCTCGGCCACCTCGCTCGACCGGGTCGCCGGGTCGCCG
Source organism: Actinomycetes bacterium (assembly GCA_021797795.1). GTDB lineage: Bacteria > Actinomycetota > Acidimicrobiia > Acidimicrobiales > Bog-793 > JAKACF01. The sequence goes on from JAJZZB010000017.1 coordinate 8,472, forward strand.
GTCGACCTCGAGGCGCTGACCGCCGCCTTCCTCGCAGGGGTGGCCCGGCGCTGGGAGCGGCTCGACCCGGGCGCCCGGCGCCCTTCGGCGGAGGCGTCGGCGCTCCGGGACGACTACCGGCGGCGCTGTGCCACCCTCGGCCGGCTCGTGCGGGTGGAGCTCCCGGCCGAGACGCTGCTCGGGCGCGCCGTCGATCTCGACGAGCGGGGCAGGCTCGTCGTCGAGACGCCGTCGGGGGCGCGCCCGGTCGACTCGGGCGACGTCGTCCACGTCCGCACGGGCGGTGCCGGCGGGGCCGGTTAGCCTCTGGCGGCGTGCGAGTGCTTGTCACCGGCGGTGCCGGCTTCATCGGGTCCAACTTCGCCCGCTACTGGCGCGAGCGGCACCCGGGCGACGCCGTGGTCGTCTACGACGCCCTCACCTACGCCGGCAACCGCGACAACCTGGCCGACCTCGAGGAGGCGGGGGGGATCTCCTTCGTCCACGGCGACATCGGCGACCAGGAGCTCGTCGAGGCGACCCTCGCCGCCGAGTCGATCGACACGGTCGTCAACTTCGCCGCCGAGAGCCACAACTCCCTCGCCGTCCTCGACCCCGGCCGGTTCTTTCGGACCAACGTCCTCGGCACCCAGTCGCTCTGCGAGGCGGCGCGGCGCGCCGGCGTCGCCCGGCTGCACCACATCTCGACCTGCGAGGTCTACGGCGACCTCGCCCTCGACAGCCCGGACTCCTTCCACGAGGAGTCGCCCTACCGGCCCCGGACGCCCTACAACGCCTCGAAGGCCGCCTCCGACCACGTCGTCCGCTCGTACGCCGAGACCTTCGGGCTGCCGGTCACGATCACCAACTGCTGCAACAACTACGGGCCGTACCAGTTCCCCGAGAAGGTCGTCCCCCTCTTCGCCACCCGGGCGCTGTCGGGCGACCCTCTCCCGCTCTACCAGTCGACCGAGAACCGCCGCGAGTGGCTGCACGTGCTCGACCACTGCCGGGCGGTCGAGGCGGTCCTCGAGCGCGGCCGGCTCGGCGAGACCTACCACGTCGGATCGGGGAGGGAGGCCTCCATCACCGAGGTGGCCGACGCCGTCCTCGCGGCCACGGGGCAGCCCGCCAGCCTGAAGACCATCGTCCCAGACCGGCCCGGGCACGACCGCCGCTACCTGCTCGACTCGGCCAAGATCCGCCGGGAGCTCGGCTGGGAGCCGACCGTGGGCTTCGAGGAGGGCCTCGCCGCCACGGTCGCCTGGTACCGGGACAACCCCTCGTGGTGGCGCCCGCTTCTCGGGCGCTCGCCGGTCGTCGAGACGGCCTGGCGCGCCGCCGACCGACCCTGAGCGATGCGGGTCCTCCTCACCGGCGCCGGCGGCCAGGTCGGCGCGGCGGTCGCCCGCCGGCTGCACGAGCTCGCCGCCGCCCGCCGGAGGGACCCGATCGAGCTCGTGGCCGCCGACCACGCAATGCTCGAGGTCACGCTCAGGGACCGGGTGCTCTCGCTCGTCGCCGAGGTCGAGCCGGACGTGATCTTCCACGTGGCTGCCTGGACGGCGGTCGACGCCTGCGAGGACGACCCTGACCGCGCCTTCGGCGTGAACGCCCTCGGCACCCGCCACGTGGCCGAGGCCGCCAGGCTCGTCGGCGCCCACCTCGTCTACGTCTCGACCGACTACGTCTTCGACGGCAGGCTGGAGCGCCCCTACAGCGAGTGGGACGAGCCGAACCCGCTGTCGGTCTACGGCCGGTCGAAGTGGGCCGGCGAGCTCGAGGTCGAGCCCGCCTGGACGACGCTGCGCACCGCCTGGGTGGTCGGCGCCGGGGGGACGAACATGGCCCGCACGGTGCTCCGCCTCGCCACCGGGTCCGAAGGGCCGCTCCGCTTCGTCGACGACCAGCGGGGCTCGCCGACGGTGGCGACCGACCTCGCCGGGAAGATGGTGGAGCTCGGCCTCGCCAGGCGCCCCGGGCTGTTCCACGTGACCAACGCCGGCGAGACGACCTGGTTCGGCTTCGCCGCCGAGGTGCTCCGCCTCGCCGGCCTCGACGCCTCGCGGGTGGAGCCGATCACGACGGCCGAGCTCGAGCCGCCGCGCAAGGCGAGCCGGCCGGCGAACTCGGTCCTCGACAACGCCGCCCTCAGGCTGTCGGGCGACAGCCTGCTCCCGCCCTGGCAGGAGTCGCTCGAGCGCCTCGTCCGGGAGCTCGTGTGAGCGGCGCCCCGCTCCCGGTGGCCGCCGTCGTCGTCAACTACAACGCCGGGAGCGCCCTCGCCGGCTGCGTCGCGAGCCTCGCCGGCGAGCACCTGCAGGAGATCGTCGTCGTCGACAACGCCTCGCGCGACGGCTCGCTCGCCGACCTGCGCCAGGCGGGGCTCCCCGGAGTCCGGATCCTCGAGGCGGGGAGGAACCTCGGCTACGGGGCGGCCGCCAACCTCGGGGCGGCGGCGACGAGCGCCGAGCACCTGATCGTGTGCAACCCGGACCTGGTCGTCTCCCCCGGGGCGGTCGCCCGGCTCCTCGAGCGGCTCGAGCACGACCCCTCGCTCGCCCTCGTCGGGCCGCTCATCAGGGACGCCGACGGCGACGTCTACCCGTCCGGCCGCTCCTTCCCGAGCCTCGGCGACGCCGTCGGGCACGCCTTCGTCGGCCTGCTGTGGGGCGGCAACCCCTGGACGAGGCGGTACCGCCACCTCGGCGAGGACCAGCACCTCTCCCGGCCGGCCGACTGGGTCTCGGGCTCGTTCTTCCTCGTGAGACGCCTCGCCTTCGACTCGGTGGAGGGCTTCGACGAGGGCTACTTCATGTACGTCGAGGACGTCGACCTGGCCTGGCGGCTGCGCCGGGCGGCCTGGGGAGCCTGGTACGAGCCGGCCGGCGAGGTGGTCCACGAGCAGGGACGCTCCGCCTCCCAGCACCCCTACCGGATGCTCCTCGCCCACCACCGCTCCATGTGGCGCTTCGCCAGCCGGACCGCCCCCGGACGCGAGCGCCTCCTGCTGCCGCTCATGGGCGGCGGGCTCGCCGCACGGCTCGTGCTGGCCTGGTCGGAGCACCTCCTCCGCCCCGTTCGGGAGATGGTCGCCCCCACGGCTAAAGTGAGGCACCGTGCCCGGGGAGAACTTCAGTCGTAGGGTCGCGCGCGCCGCAGCCGTCGGCGGCCGGACGTACCGGCGTCAGACGCCGTACGGGTGGTGGGTGACCCTCCTCGTCGTCTGCGTCCTCGGGGTGGGTCTCGTCGCCTACAGCCGCTACGAGATGCAGCACCCGCTGGCGGCGGCCTCGAAGAGCCACTCGAGCCTCCCGCCGACCAAGAGCAACCAGTGGAAGATCGGCCTGGCGCTCGACCTGTGCGGCAGGACCGAGTACCTGCCCGCCTCGACGACTCAGCAGGCCCTCTCGAGCGACGGGCACGGGGTGGTCACCATCGAGCCGGCGCTGTCGGCCAACCCGGCCTCCTACTCGGGCAAGAACGCCAGCCTCGAGAACCTCCTGCTCAGCTCGAGCGTGCTGCTCAGCCCGACCCAGCTCCAGCTCCCCGGCACGCCGGTGACCAGCACCACGACGACGAGCCCCCCGAGCTCGACGACCTCGACCACCGGCTCGAGCTCGACGACCACGACCTCGACCACCGCCCCGGTGGCCAAGCCGCGCCTGTTCAAGAACGGGCAGAGCTGCGAGGGCAAGACGGGCGTCGTCCAGGTGAAGACCTGGCAGAGCCCCTCCGCCCGCACCGGGACGCTCGTCTCGAGCCCGTCCTCGATCCGGTTCCGCAACGGCGAGCTCGTCACGATCGCCTTCCTGCCGAAGGGCGCCTCCATCCCGAAGCCCGCCTCGGCCAAGGCGGTCGCCGACTTCCTCGTCGCGAACCCCCGTGGGCTCGCACCGGCAGGGGCGGCCCCCGTGACGCCGTCCACCGCCCTGCCCTCGAGCGTGCCGTCGTCCTCGAGCGCCACGACGAAGTCGACCACCACGACCAAGTCGACCACCTCGTCGCCAAGCGGCGGCTGATGGACGCGGTCGTCCTCCTCGGCGGCGAGGGAACCCGGCTCCGACCGCTCACCTACGACATCCCCAAGCAGATGCTGCCGGTCGTGGACCGGCCGATGGTCGAGCACGTGGTGGAGTGGCTCGTCCCGCGGGGCGTGAGGCGCGTGGTCCTCTCGCTCGGCTACCGGCCCGACGCCTTCCTCCGGGCCTTCCCCGGCGACGAGGTGGCCGGCGCCCGGCTCCACTACGCCGTCGAGCCCACCCTCCTCGACACCGCCGGCGCCATCGCCTACGCGGCGGCCTCGGCCGGGGTGACCGACACCTTCCTCGTCGTGAACGGGGACGTCCTCTCGGACTTCGACGTGAGCCGGCTCGTGGCGTTCCACCGGGAGCGCCGGGCGCTGGCCACGATCCAGCTCACGCCGGTGGCGGACCCGTCCGCCTTCGGAGTGGTGCCGACCGACGCCAGCGGGAGGGTCGAGGCCTTCATCGAGAAGCCTGCAGCGGGCACCGCCCCGACCAACCTCGTGAACGCCGGCTGCTACGTGGTCGAGCCGGAGGTGCTCGACATGGTCCCGTCGGGCAGGAGGGTCTCGATCGAACGGGAGATCTTCCCGGCGCTCGTCGGCAAGGAGGCGCTCTACGCACTGGCGTCGGACACCTACTGGCTCGACACCGGCACGCCCGAGAAGTTCCTGCAGGCGTCCCTCGACGTGCTGCGCGGCCGGCGGACGCCCCGATCGCTGCCGGGCGTGCCGATGCTTCGCGCCGGGCTGTTCGTGGCCGAGGACGCCGTCATCGAAGGTGTGCTCGAGCCGGCGAGCTTCGTCGGTCCAGGTGCCCGGGTGGCGGCCGGGGCCGAGCTCTCCGAGTCGGTCCTGTCCGCCGGCGTCGTCCTCGAGCGGGGCGCCCGGGTGTCCGCCTCGATGGTGATGGAGGGCGCCCGCGTCGGGACCGGGGCTGTCGTCGAGCACTCCATCGTCGGCCCGGGGGCGGTCGTGGGGGAGTCCTCGAAGGTCACGGGCTACTCGGTCCTCGGCTGCGGGGCGCAGGTGCCGGGCGGCGCCCGCCTCGAGGCCGCCAGATTCCCGACGACATGAGCCCGCCGCGTCCTGCCGGGTCGCAGCCGAGAGGCCCTCAGGAGCGCGACCGGATGATGCGCTGCCTCGTCACCGGCGGTGCCGGCTTCATCGGCTCGACGATCACGGACCGGCTGCTCGCCGAAGGTCACGAGGTGGACGTCGTCGACGACCTCTCGACCGGGTCGCTCGCCAACCTGTCCGAGGCGAGGAGCTCGGGGGGGCGCTTCCGCTTCCACCACCTCGACATCGGCGCGGCGGACTTCCACGAGCTCGTCGCGCGCCGCCGCCCCGAGGTGGTCTTCCACCTCGCCGCCCAGGCGTCGGTGCCCGTCTCGGTCGAGCGCCCGCTCTTCGACGCCGAGGTGAACGTCCTCGGGACGCTGCGCGTGCTCGAGGCCGCCCGCGCCGCCAAGGTGCGCAAGGTCGTCTACGCCGCCAGCGGCGGGACGCTCTACGGCGAGCCGGACGCCGAGGACCTCCCGATCGCCGAGCACCAGCCGCACGGCCCGCTCTCGCCCTACGGCGTCTCCAAGATGGCCCCGATCGACTACATGGTCGCCTATCGTCGCCTGCACGGCCTCGAGTTCACGGCCCTCGCCCTCGCCAACGTCTACGGCCCGCGCCAGGATCCCCACGGCGAGTCGGGAGTGGTCGCCATCTTCGCCGAGCACCTGGTCCGGGGGGAGCCGTGCGTGGTCTTCGGCGACGGGGAGGACACGCGCGACTACGTCTACGTGGACGACGTCGTCGACGCCTTCGCCCGGGCGGCCCGTCGGGGCGGCGGGCTCGTCCTCAACATCGGGACCGGGCAGCAGACCTCGACCAACCGGCTCTACGGCCTGCTGGCGGCGGCCGCCGGCTCTCGGCTCCCGCCCCGGCGCGGTCCCGCCCGGCCCGGCGACGTCCGCTGCAACGCCCTCGACCCCGACCGCGCCTCGATCCACCTCGGCTGGAAGCCCTGGACCTCGTTGGGGGACGGGGTGGCGGCCGTGATCGCCTCCGTCCGCGGGCGCGCCGGCGCCAGCCGGTGATCTGCGTCGTCTGCGGCGGCGTCGGCGCCGCCAGGATGCTCGCCGGGCTCGTCCAGGTCGTCGATCCGTCGTCGATCGTCGCCGTCGTCAACACCGGAGACGACACCGAGCTGCACGGCCTCAGCATCTCGCCCGACCTCGACACGATCACCTACACCCTCGCCGGCGCGGTCAACCCCGAGACCGGGTGGGGGCTCGCCGGCGAGAGCTGGCAGGCGATGTCGGCCCTCGAGCGTCTCGGAGGCGCCGACCGCACCTGGTTCCGCCTCGGCGACCGCGACCTCGCCACCCACCTGTACCGGACCGGACGGCTCAGGGAGGGGGCCGCCCTCTCGGAGGTGACGGCCGAGCTGGCGGCGGCCTTCGGTCTGCCGGTGCGGCTGCTGCCGATGTCCGACGACCCCGTCCGGACGGTGCTCGGCACCGCCGGCGGGGAGCTCTCCTTCCAGGAGTACTTCGTGAAGCACCGCCACGCCGTCGCCGTCCAGGCGGTGCGTTTCGAGGGAGCCGAGGCGGCCCGGCCCGCCCCCGGCGTCCTCGAGGCGATCGAGCAGGCCACGGCCATCGTCCTCGCCCCCTCGAACCCGGTGGTCTCGATCGGCCCCGTCCTCGCCGTCCCTGGGGTGGCAGAGGCGCTCGCCGCCCGGCGGGCCGACGTCGTCGGCGTCTCGCCCATCGTCGGCGGGGCCGCCCTGAAGGGCCCGGCCGACCGGTTGCTCGTCGAGCTCGGCGGGGAGGCCTCGGCCGCCGGTGTCGCCCGCCTGCTCTCCGGCGTGCTCGGGACGCTCGTGATCGACGAGGTCGACCGCCACCTCGCCGTGGAGGTCGAGTCGGCAGGTGTCCGGGCGATCGTGACCGACACCGTGATGTCCACCCCCGCCCGCGCCCGCCGCCTGGCCGAGGCCGTGCTCGCCGCCCCCGCCGGCGCCGGTGGCGGCTAGCGCCGTCCCGTCGGCCCCGGCAAGACTGCGACCATGCACGAGGCGGCAGGTCTGAGGGTGCTGCCCGTCGCCGGGCTGCCGGAGATCTCGCGGGGGGCGGACCTCGCCGACCTCATCTGTGGCGCCGTCGCCCTCGAGGAGGGCGACGTGGTCGTGGTCACCCAGAAGATCGTCTCGAAGTCCGAGGGCCGCATGGTGGAGGTGGACCCCACCGACGCCTCGGCCAAGCGGCGCCTCGCCGAGGCCGAGGGAGTCCGGGTGCTGAGGCGCCGCGGGGAGCTCGTCATCACCGAGACCCGCCACGGCTACGTCTGCGCCAACTCGGGCGTCGACTTCTCGAACGTCGAGGAGGGGTGGGCGGCACTGCTCCCCGAGGACGCCGATCGGTCCGCCCGGCGGATCCGGGACGGCCTGCGGGCGCGCACCGGGCGGGAGGTGGCGGTCGTCGTCTCCGACACCTTCGGGCGGGCATGGCGCCGGGGGGTGGTGGACGTCGCCATCGGCTGCGCCGGCATCCGCGGCATCGTCGACCTGCGGGGCACGACCGACGCCCTTGGCCGCGAGCTCGTCGCCACCGAGATGTGCGTCGTGGACGAGATCGCTGCGGCCGCCGAGCTCGTCATGGGCAAGGCGGCGAAGGTCCCCGCCGCGGTCGTCCGGGGCGTCGACCCCTCGGTCCTCGGGCCCGGCTCTGTCCGGGCCGAGGTCGTCCGTCCCTATGGCGAGGACCTGTTCCGGTGAGCTCGCGGTCGGGCCCGGCAGCGCCGGCCGGCCACCCCGGCGCCCCGACGGGTCGGGACCTGCTGACCGTGGCGCTCGACGTGCTGCCGCTCGTCGGCCAGCCGAGCGGGGTGGGAGCGGCCTGCAGGGGGCTGTTCGAGGCGCTCGTCGAGCGGCCCGACGTCGAGGTGAGCGCCTACGCGGTCACCCGCAGATCCTTCCTCGCCCGCCGGGAGGTGCCCCGCGCCGTCCGCTTTCGCGGCAGCCCCGTCCCGACGAGCCTCGTCCAGGCGGCCTGGCGGCTCGGCGGCCTCCCCCGGGCCGAGCACCTCGCAGGGCCGGCCGACATCGTGCACGGCACCAACTTCGCCGTCCCCCCGTCTCGCCGGGCTGCGACGGTGGTCACCGTCCACGACCTGACGTCCGCCCGCTACCCGGAGCTGTGCACGAGGGCGACGCTGCGCTACCCGGCGCTCGTCCGGCGGGCGGTCGACGACGGTGCCCTCGTCCACGTCCCGTCGGCCTTCGTGCGCGACGAGGTCGTCGACCTCCTCGGCGTGCCGCCCGACCGGGTGGCCGTCGTCGCCTGGGGGGTGCCGCCGGTCGAGGAGCCGACGACCACTCCTCCCGTCGAGCCGCCCTACGTGCTCGCCCTCGGCACCGTCGAGCCGCGCAAGGACTACCCGACCCTCGTCGAGGCCTTCTTCGAGCTGAGCGCCGCCGAGCCAGACCTGCGCCTCGTCGTGGCGGGCGCCGAGGGCTGGGCGACCGGGGCCCTCACCGACGCCGTCTCGAGGCGGCGTCTCGAGGACAAGGTCGTGCGCCTCGGCTACGTGAACGAGCAGGAGCGCAGCGCCCTGCTCTGGAACGCCTCGGCGCTCGCCTACCCCTCGCTCTACGAGGGATTCGGCTTCCCGCCCCTCGAGGCGATGGCGGCCGGCGTCCCGGTCGTCGCCACCCGGGCCGGCGGCGTGCCCGAGGTGGTGGGCGACGGTGCGCTCCTCGTCGAGCCGGGCGAACCGGCCTCGCTCGCCGGGGCGATCCGATCGGCGCTTCACGACGAGGACCTCCGGCGCCGCCTCGTGGCCGCCGGCCGCCGGCGGGTCGGCTCCTTCTCCTGGGAGAGGGCGGCGGAGGAGATGGTGGCGCTCTACCGGGCGGCGCTCGGGCGGCGGGGCCCGTGAGCGGCGGCCGTCCCCGGGTCGAGATCGTCGTGGAGCAGCTCCGCCGCGAGGTGCCCGGCGGGATCGGCACCTACTGCCGCGGCCTCGTGGCGGGGTTGAGCGCGCTCCACCCGACGGCACGGCCCGAGGTGAGCCTCTTCGCCAGCCGCCCCCCCCACCCGGGCGGGGACCCGCTCGAGCGCCTCGGCCTGCCGGTGCGCTCGTCGAGGCTCCCCGGTGCGGTGATGACCCGCCTGTGGGACCGCCGGGTGCCGGTCGGCTTCCTCGACGGCCGCCGCGGCGGCGCCGTGCTGCACGCCACCTCGTTCGCCTTCCCGCCGCTTTCGGGACGCCGCAGCGCCGTCATGGTCCACGACCTCGCCTGGCGCCGCCTTCCCGGGGCCTATCCCGCCCGCGGACGCGCCTGGCACGAGCAGGCGCTCCGGCGTGCGGCCGCCACCGCCGCCGGGTTCGTCGTCCCCTCCGAGGCGACCGGCGAGGACCTCCTCGGGGCCGGCCTCGGCATCAAGGAGGGCCGCGTCCGGGTCATCGAAGAGGGCGTCGACCACCTCGAGCCGCCGGACGGCGCCGCAGCGGACGCCCTCCTCGACCGGCTCTCGCTCCGGCCCGCAGACGGCTTCCTGCTCACGGTGGGCACCCTCGAGCCCCGCAAGAACCTCGGACGCCTCGTCGAGGCCTACGAGCTCGCCCGCCCGCGGCTCGCCGAGCCGTGGCCCCTCCTCGTCGTCGGGCCGCCCGGATGGGGCGACACCGCCTCCTCGGGAGTGCTCGCCCGTCCGGGGGTCGTCCCGGTCGGGCGGCTCGAGGGTGGCGTGCTGACGGCCCTCTACGGCCGTGCCCGCTGCGTCGCCTACGTCCCGCTCGTCGAGGGCTTCGGGCTGCCGGCCGTCGAGGCGATGGCGGCGGGCGCACCGGTGGTGGCGACGGCGGGCCTGCCGAGCCCGAAGGGCGCCGCCCTCGAGGCCGACCCCCTCGACACCGCCGCCATCGCCGAGGCGATCGTCACCGCCTCGCTCGAGGGCGCGGAGCGCGAGCAGCTGCGCAGCGCCGGCCTCAGACGTGCGGCCGAGCTGCGCTGGTCCGACTGCGCCGCCGGGCACGTCGCGCTCTGGGCGGAGCTGGCCCGATGAGCGACCCGGCCGCCGGCATGCTCGGTCTCGTCCTCGACGTGAGCGCCGTCCCTCCATCGCCCGCCGGCGCCGGCCGTTACATCGTCGAGCTCGCCGGCCTCCTCTCGCGTCGAGACGAGGTGAGCCTCACCCTCGTGACCAGGTGGGACGACACTGAGCGCTGGCGGAGCCTTCGCCCCGACCTCCGTCTCATCGCGACGGTTCCCGCCTCGCGCCCCGCCCGCCTCGCCTACGAGCGCGTCTGGCTCGGCCGCAGGCTGCGCCGGGAGCCGCAGGAGACCCTCGAGGTCTACCACGGGCCGCACTACACCCTCCCGGCCGGGCTGTCCTCGGGACGGGTCGTGACCGTGCACGATCTGACCTTCCTCGAGCACCCCGAGTGGCACGAGACCGCCAAGGTGCGGTTCTTCCAGTCGGCCATCCGCCGTTCCGCCCGGGAGGCCGACGTCGTCGTCTGCGTGAGCGGGACGACCGCCGCCCGACTCGCCGACCTCGTCGAGGTGGCCGGCGAGGTCGTCGTGGCCGAGCACGGGGTCGACCACGACCGCTTCCGGCCGGGCCCGGTCGATCGCGCCCTGCTCCCCGAGGGGCTCGTGGCCGAGGACGAGCTCGTCGTGCACGTCGGGACCCTCGAGCCGAGAAAGGGCGTCGTCGACCTCGTCCGGGCCTTCGAGGGGGTTGCCGCCCGCCGCCCGCTCGCCCGGCTCCTCCTCGCCGGGCTGCCCGGGTGGGGAGCCGACGAGATCGAGGTGGCGGTGGCCAGCTCGCCGGCGGCGGGACGGATCCACCGGCTCGGCTGGGTGCCCGACGAGGCGGTGGTCGCCCTGATGCGGGCGGCCCGCGTCGTCGTCTACCCGAGCTACGAGGAGGGCTTCGGCCTGCCGGCGCTCGAGGCGATGGCGGTCGGTGCCCCGCTCATCACGAGCGAGGGCACGGCCATGGCCGAGTTCGCCGGGGAGGCCGCCTGGCTGGCGCCGCCGGGCGACCCTCAGTCGCTGGCCCGGGCGCTCGACGCCGTCCTCGATGCGCCGCCCGAGCAGCTGGCACGGCGGGTCGAGGAGGGGATCGCCCGCGCCGCCCGCTTCACCTGGGAGCGGACCGCAGCGATCCACCTCGAGGCCTACGAGCTCGCCAGGGCCCGGGCCCGCCGGCGCCCGGGGACGTGAGCGGGCTCCGCCGCCTTCACTAGGGTGAGCCGATGCTCGCCTACGTGACGGGAGGCGCCGGCTTCGTCGGTGGGTGGCTCACCGCTCACCTCCGCCAGTGCGGCGACACCGTCGTCACCGTCGACGCCGAGGTCGAGGTGACCGACTCCGCCGCCGTCCGGGAGTCGCTCGCCTCCGTCTCGCCGGAGGTGGTGTACCACCTCGCCGGTTTCGCCCACGTCGGGCGCTCCTGGGACGACCCCGTGTCGACCTTCACGGTCAACGCCCTCGGGACCCTGAACGTCCTCGAGGCGGCCGCCGCCTGCCGGATCCCTCCCCGTGTCCTCGTCGTCAGCTCGTCGGAGGTCTACGGCTCGGCCGGCGGGGCGCCGGTGTCCGAAGAGGCGCCGCTTCGCCCGGTCAGCCCGTACGCTGCCAGCAAGGTGGCGGCGGAGTACCTGGCGCTCCAGGCCTATCTCGGCAGGAGCGTGCCGGTGGTGAGGGTCCGGCCCTTCAACCACGTCGGTCCCGGCCAGGCTCCCGACTTCGTCGTGTCGGCGCTCGCCCGGAGGATCGCGGCGGCCGAGGCGGCCGGTGGGGGGGAGGTCGCCGTCGGCAACCTCGAGGCGAGGCGCGACTTCACCGACGTCCGGGACGTCGTGAGGGCCTACCGGCTGCTCGCCGAGCGCGGCCTGCCGGGAGAGGCCTACAACGTGGCCTCCGGGAGGGTGCACCGCATCCGGGAGGTGGCCGACCGGCTCGTCGCCCTCGCCACCAGCCCGGTGACGCTCGTGGAGGACCCGGACCTCGTCCGGCCCGTCGACGTGCCCGTCCTCGCCGGGGACGCCAGCAAGCTCGTGGCGGCGACGGGGTGGGCCCCCCTCATCGGGCTCGGCCGGACCCTCGCCGACGTCATGGAGCACTGGAGATCCGCCGCCGGCCCGGTGGGCGGCGCGAAAAGGCCCGCCTCCTCCGAGGGGGGATAGAGGAGGCGGGCCTTTCCAGGTCCCGGCTCAACCCTGCCGTCGCCGAGGGGGGGGTTGGCGAAGACGGGGAGCCGGGGCCACTTGGCGCTCGGGACTCTCAGGCCGCGAGCTGACCCTTCAAATAACCCCGGAGGTGGTCCCGGGATTCCCGCGCCTTGGTCACGGCCTCCTGCACCTGGGGCGGAAGCCGGTCGGCCAGCGGCTCGAGGGCCGCGTCGGCCGCTTCGAAGAACTGGCCGAGCGCCTGGTCGAGGTCGGTCCATGCCCGGGCGACCTGGTCGCGCGCCGAGGAGAGGGGGCCGTCCGCAGACGAGCGCTGGCGCTCGAGCCGGGCGGCGAGCTCGTGGCGCGCCACCTGGGCACGCTGCAGCCCGACGACGCCGAGGCCGACCGCGACGTAGGCCGCGTCCTGTGCGACCCGTCCGAGATCCTGGGCCGTGCGAGTGAGGTCATGGCGAAGATCAGCCATCGAAGGCTCCTTTCCTGGTCGTCCTGCGGGTCTCCAACTGCTATCTAGTGTAACACAAAGTGCTAACACCTGCAAGCACTCCGGGCGAACTAGCGTGGCTCCTCGATGCCGGAGGAGTTCGCACCACCGGTCGTCGCGGTCGTCGTCACCTCGAACCCGGGTCCGTGGTTCGAGCCGTGTCTCGAGTCGCTTCGCGTCCAGGACTACCCGAACCTGGCCGTGCTCGTGGTCGACGATGCCAGCACGACCGACGTCACCGCCCGGGTCGCCGCCGTCGAGCCCGAGGCCATCGTCCGCCGCCGCAACCTGCGAGGGGGCTATTCCGCCGCCGCCGACGGGGTGCTCGAGGGGGTGGAGGGGGCGAGCTTCTACCTGTTCTGCCACGACGACGCCGTGCTCGACGACGGCGTCGTCCGCCTGCTCGTCGAGGAGTCGTTCCGCTCGAACGCAGCCGTCGTCGGGCCGAAGTACGTCCGGGCCGAGGCACCCGAGCTGCTCGAGCAGGTCGGGCTCTCCATGCACCGTCTCGGGACGCCGGCCTCCCGCATCCAGCCCGGCGAGCTCGACCAGTCCCAGCACGACGAGGCCCGCGAGGTCTTCGCCGTGCCGGGGGGCTGCACCCTCGTGCGCGCCGACCTGTTCGAGGCGCTCGGCGGCTACGACGCCGCCATCTCGCTGCTCGGCGAGGAGATCGACTTCTGCTGGCGCGCCCAGATCGCCGGGGCCCGGGTCGTGGTCGCTCCACGGGCCCGGGTCCGCCACTGGCAGACGGGTGCCCGGGGAGAGCGCGGTGGCGACATCGCCCTTCTCCAGCGCCGCCACGAGCTCCGGGCCGTCCTCAAGAACTACGGGGGCTGGCGGCGACTTCGCGTGGTCGTGGAGCTCGTCGTGCTCTCGGTGGCGGAGATGGTCGTCTCGGTGCTCACGGCGGACCGGACCCGTGCCCGCAGGGTGGCCCGGGCGTGGAGGTGGAACCTCTCCGAGCGGGCCAGCCTTTCCGCCGAGCGCCGCCGGCTGAGAGAGATCCGGCAGGTCCCCGACCGGCTGCTCGTCCGGCGCATGGTCGGGCGCAGCCGGGTTCGAGGGTTCCTTCGTCCGCACTCACCGGACGAGGAGGGCTCGGCCGCCGAGCTCGAGCGCATCGAGTCGTGGTGGAAGCGGATCCAGCGGGGCGAGGTCCCGACGGCCCAGCTCACCCTTGCCGTCGGTCTCGTCGTGGTCGGTGTCGCCGGCATCCGCGACCTGCTCTTCGGCCGCCTCCCCGTCGTCGGCCAGCTCATCGCGCTTCCGAAGGGCACGACGATGCTCGGCCAGTTCCTCGGCGGCATCCAGGTCGGCCACGGCGTCCAGCCGGCTCCGGCGGCCTACGGGGTCGTCGGGTTGGCGGGTCTCGTGCTCGCCAACAGCACGGCGGTGGCGGTGAAGCTCCTCGAGCTCGGCTCCCTCGCCGCCGGGGCCTTCGGGGTGTCCCGCCTCGCCAAGCCCTTCCTGTCGACACGCGGCCGGCTGGTCGCCGCCGTGGCCTACGTAGGGCTCCCGCTCGCCTGGAACGTGCTGGCGACGGCGGACGTCGGCGCGGCGGTCTGCCTCGGGACCCTCCCGTTCGTCTTCGGGCGGATCGCCCGGGCGACCGGGCTCGCGCCCTTCGGCACCCTGTCGCCGAGGGAGCCGACCGCTCCCCGCCGCTTGGTCGCCGAGGCCGTGCCCTTCGGCCTGCTGCTCGCCTTCCTCGGCGCGCTCGTGCCGGCCGGCCTGCTGGCGTCCGGCGCCGTCCTCGTGGCCGTGGACGTCGCCTGCCTCCTCAACGGGGAGGGTCGTGCTGCCCTCAGGGTCACCGGCGTCGCGCTGGCGGCGGGGGTCGTGGCCTTCGTCTGCTGCCTGCCGTGGTCGCTCACCTGGCTCGAGCACGGGGCGCGCTGGAGCGCCTTCGCCGGCGTGGTGCCCTCAACCGCCCCGAATCCGGCCTCACTGCTGCGGGGTCACCTCGGACCGGTCGGAGCGTGGTGGGGGACCTGGGGCCTCGTGATCGCCGCCGGCTACGCCCTCGTCGTCGGCCGGGGGCATCGCCTGGCGTGGGCGAGCGCCTGGTGGCTGTCCGCCGTGGCGGCGGTGGCCCTCGCATGGGCGGGAGCCGAGGGCTGGCTCGGAGCCGGTGGAGGGCTGTCGGCGGTCCTCGCCGCCCCGGCGGCCGTGGCGCTCGCCGCCGCCTGCGGCCTCGGCGTCGCCGCCTTCGAGCACGACGTCATCGCCCGGGTCTCGCTCGGCTGGCGCCAGGCGGCGGGCGGGCTGGCGGCGGCATGCCTCGTGGTCGGGATCCTGCCGGCGCTCGGCACGGCAATCGGCGGCCACGCCGACCTGCCGGGCTCGGGCGTCGACCAGACGCTCGACTGGACCGTCCCCTCGGGCGCCCGGCACTTCCGCGTCCTGTGGCTCGGCGACCCGCGGGCCCTTCCTGCGGGCGGATGGCAGCTCGGCCCGGGAGTCGCCTGGTACACCGCCACGACGGGACTTCCCTCCGGCCAGCAGGACTGGCCCTCCGCCACGCCGGGTCGCCTCTCTGCGGTCGCCACCGCCCTCGTCCAGGCGGAGCAGGGGCGCACGGCCGACGTGGGCCTGCCCCTCGGCAGGCTCGGGGTGCGGTATGTCGTCGTCCTCTCGGCCGATGCCCCGCAGCTGCCGGGCAGTCAGGTGCCCCCCGTCGTGACAGGACCCCCTGCCCACCTCCTGAGCGCCCTGCAGTCCCAGAGCGACCTCGTCGAGCGGCCGAGCGAGGCGGGAGCCTTCGTCTTCGTGAACGCCGACTGGCACCGCCTCGACGGCGCCGGCACGGGCGCCGCTCTCGGCGCGGGCGCCCGAGGCGGCTCCCCGCTGTGGCGGGAGATCGGGGTGGCCGCCGGCCTTGCCGCCCTGGCGGCCGCCGTCCTCGAAGGCGTGCGTCGCCGCCGCCGCTGGGGACGGATGCCCGCCGGGGCGGGGCCGCCCGAGGACGACCTCGACCCGCCCGCCCCCGACGACGCGCCGCCCGCCCCGGCGGTCGGCGAGGAGCAGCCGGAGCGACTGGCCTCGGCGAGCCGGGTGCCGGCACGATGAGCGTCGCCGACTCCCGGGGAGCCGGCCTCGGGTGGCGCCGTGTGGTCTCGCTCGCCGCCGTCGCCTTGTCGCTCGCCGCCCTGCTCGCCCTCGGCGCCCTCGTCCCGTCCCGGCACACGGCGCCGACCAGGCAGGCGGTGCCGAGCCTGCTCCCGTCCGTCGACCTCACGGCCGGCGCGGCCGGGGTGTGGAGCTGTCCGGGTCCGCTCCCTCTCGGACCGAAGTCGGCCGTCAGCGTCTCGATGACGAACCCCTCCTCCCGGCCCGCCACCGCCGGGGTGCTCGAGGTGCAGACGGCCGTCTCCGGCGCCGGCTCACCCGAGCACGCCCTTGCCAACCAGCTCTCGACCGTGGTGATCGGGGCGCAGTCCGAGCGGACGATCACCCTCAGCGCCGAGGCGCTGCCGGCCTCGGTCAGCCCGCCGACGACGGCGAAGGGCCACCGGTCGACTCCCCCCACGATCTTCGCCTCCGTGAGCGTCACCGCGAGCGGCGCCGAGATCGCCGTCTCGGAGACCCTCACCGACGGCTCGGGCGCCGTCGCCGCCGCCTGTGCCGACGGCTCGTCCGGGCAGGCCTACACGGCCTCGGGGACGACGGCGGGGTCATCTGACACGAGGGTGGCGCTGTTCAACCCGACCGCCGCCCCGGCGGTGGTGAACCTGTCCGTCGCGACGGGCTCCGGAACGGTCGAGCCGGCCGCCTACCAGGGGCTCCCGGTGGCGCCGAGGAGCCTGTACGTGGTTGACATCGCCCGCTACGTGCCGCTGCGCTCGCAGGTCGCCGTCTCGGCCAAGGCGACGGTCGGCCGGTTCGTCCTCGGGTCGCTCGCCACGGTCGACGAGGAGGTGATGACGAACCGGCTCGGCCCCTCGCACTCCTACCGCGTCTCGGGCGAGGAGCTGGCCGTCGGCGTCGGCTGCCCGCTCGATCGCTGGGTCATGCCGCTCGGCAACGTCGGGCCGAACGAGTCCCAGGCTGTCCAGCTCTTCGATCCCGGCCCTCGTCCGGCCCGGGTGACCCTCACCTCCTTGCTCCCGAAGGGGAAGACGACCACGCTCACCGTCCTCGTCCGGCCCGGGCAGACCGTGCTGGCGGCCGCCCCCGTCGTCTGGTCGGGCACCCGCGTCGACGGCAGCCTGACGGTGACGACCGCCGGCCGGGTCGGTGTCGTCGTCGAGCACGAGACCTACCTCGCCCTCGGCCGGGGCCGCCTCGGCCTCATCTCCTTCGCTCCCGCCTCGCGGGCGAGCGCCGGCTGGGTCCTGCCGGGCGTGCAGGAGACGAAGGCCTACGCCGTCTCGGTCGAGATCACCGACCCGGGACGGCGGCCCGTCTCGGCGATGGTGGCGGAGATCGCCTCCTCGGCCGGGGCCGGGGCGGCGCCCTCCCAGCTCACCGACGTCACCGTGCTGCCCGGCACGACGGCGGTCGTCCAGCTGCGCTCGGTCGTGGCCTCCAACCCCGGCCAGAGCCTCGGGCTCGAGGTGCGGGCGGCGGGCCCCGTGCTCGTACGGGAGAACCTCACCCCGGCCGACCGGCAGCTGCTCGGGACCATAGAGGAGGCGGTGCCCGTCTCCAGCTGACGGCACCGAAGCCCGGCCTCGGGCGAGACGGCCCCCGGCCGGCCGGTGCAGGCGGGCGGCGCGGACCGCCGCTCCGGCCGGGGGGCGGCGGCGGCCTATCTTCCTCGCATGGAGGTCGTCGAGTCCAGGCTGAGGCCGGACCTGGAGGAGCAGGCGGCGGCGTCGTTCCGGGCGCGCTGGCCGGAGTTCATCTTCCACGATCCCGTCTCGAACGCCCACATCGGCCAGGTCGGCGAGCACTTCGCCGCCTGGGACCTGTGGGTCGTCGACGACGGGCGCGTGGTGGCGGGCGGCTGGGGCGTGCCGCTGTCCTGGGACGGGACGCTCGACGACCTCCCCGGGGGATACGACGGCGCGCTCGTGCGCTCCCTCGCAGCCCGCGAAGTGGGCCCGCCCGCCGACACCCTGTGCATCATGGCGGCAGCGGTCGCTGCCGACGCCTCGCGCAAGGGGCTGGCGGGCACGGTGCTGACCGCCCTTCGGGACAAGGCCCGCCACGCCGGGCTGGCGAGGGTGATCTGCCCGCTCCGGCCGACGGCGAAGGCCTCCTACCCGCTCGTGCCCATGGCCAGGTACGCCCGGTGGCGGAGAGCGGACGGAACAGCGGTCGACCCCTGGATCCGGACGCACGAGCGCCTCGGGGCGCGGGTCCTCGGACCAGCCCGGCGGTCGATGGTGATCACCGGCCCGGTGGCCGACTGGGAGGCCTGGACCGGCATGGTCTTCCCCGAGTCCGACCGCTACGTCGTCCCCGACGCCCTCAACCTCGTCGAGATCGACCGGGAGGCCGACCTCGGGACCTACGTCGAGGAGAACCTCTGGATGCGCCACGCCTGAGCGGGCCACAGCGGTCACCGCCGCGACGGTGGCCGCTGCTTGTCACCGCCCGGGAGAGCCCTCCGGGCCGGAGTTGTTCGAGGGCGGGGCGTAGGGCGGAGCCGGTGGGCGGCTGGCCTCGCCGTCGCCCGCCCACGGCGGGGGCGGGCCCTGGGGGTGGGGGGCTCCCTGGGGGGCGGGCTCGTGCTGGGGAGGCGGGATGATCGGGAACGCCGAGCCGCCGGTCAGGGAGGGGGCGTAGCGCTCGGCCTCCGAGCCGGGCTTTCCCTCGGCGCCGTGTACGGGCCGGCCGTAGGCGGCGTCGACGAGTCGGGCGATCTCGGCTCCGTCGACGGTCTCGTGCTCGAGCAAGGCCCGGGCGACGGCCTCGAGACCGGCCCGGTGCTCCTTCAGGAGCTTGTCGGCCCGCAGCTCCTGGGCGCGCAGGATGCGCTCCACCTCCTCGTCCACCACCCGGCTCGTGTCCTCGGAGTAGTCGCGGGTGTGCATGAGGTCCTCGCCGAGGAAGACCTGCCCCTGCGAGCCCCACGCCATCGGCCCGATGCGGTCCGACATGCCCCACTCGCGGACCATCTTGCGGGCGAGCTCGGTGTTGCGCTGCAGGTCGTCGCTCGCGCCCGTCGAGAGGCCGTCGTAGACGAGCTTCTCGGCGACACGCCCGCCCATGCGGACCGCCAGGGAGTCCTCGATGTACTCCCTGCGGTAGATGTGCAGCTCCTCGGCCGGCAGCTGCTGGGTGACGCCGAGGGCCATGCCGGTCGGGATGATGCTCACCTTGAGGAGCGGGTCGGCGTGCGGCAGGACGTAGGCGAGGACGGCGTGGCCCCCCTCGTGGAAGGCGACACGCTCCTTCTCGTCCTCGGACAGGACCATCGAGTCGCGCCGCTGGCCCATCAGCACGCGGTCGCGGGCGGCGTCGAAGTCCCTCATCTCGATGTACGGGCTGCCGCGGCGGACGGCGTGGAGAGCCGACTCGTTGACGAGGTTGGCGAGCTCGGCGCCGCTCATGCCGGGGGTCCCCCGGGCGACGATCATGAGGTCGACGTCGGGTCCCACCCGCTTGTCCCTGCAGTGGACCTGGAGGATGGGGAGGCGCTCCTCGAGGTCGGGGAGGGGCACCACGATCTGGCGGTCGAAGCGTCCCGGCCGCAGCAGGGCGGGGTCGAGGATGTCGGGGCGGTTGGTCGCCGCCATGATCACGATGCCCTCGGCCGGGTCGAAGCCGTCCATCTCCGAGAGCATCTGGTTGAGCGTCTGCTCCCGCTCGTCGTGCCCGCCGCCGAGGCCGGCGCCGCGCTTGCGGCCGATGGAGTCGATCTCGTCGACGAAGATGATGGCGGGGGCCTGCTTGCGGGCGGTCTGGAAGAGGTCGCGGACCCGGCTGGCGCCGACGCCGACGAACATCTCCATGAAGTCCGAGCCGCTCACCGACAAGAAGGGCACGCCGGCCTCGCCGGCGACCGCCCTCGCGAGAAGGGTCTTCCCGGTGCCGGGCGGGCCGACGAGCAGGACGCCCTTCGGCACCCGGGCACCGATGTCCCGGAAGCGCCCCGAGTTCTTCAGGAAGTCGACGACCTCGGAGATCTCCTGCTTCACGCCCTGGTAGCCGGCGACGTCGTTGAAGGTCGTGCGCGGCCGCTCGGTCGTGTACAGCTTCGCCCGGGAGCGCCCGATCGACATGATCCCGGACATCTGCCCCTGGGCGCGGCGGTTCAGCCAGATGAAGATGCCGAAGATGGCGACGAAGGGGAGGACGTAGATGACGAGATCGGTGAGCAGGTTGCTCGGCGGGGTGGAGAAGTTGAGCTTGATGCCGTCCTTCAGCATCTCGCTCTGCAGGCTGGTCGGAAGCGGGTTGCTCGCGGTCGTCGAGTAGCTCTGGCCGTTCGAGAGGGTGCCCGTGATCGTGGCGTTCTCGTTGTTGTAGGTCGCGCTCGTGATCTGCTTGGAGCTCACGTCGTGGACGAACTGGCTGTAGCTGAGCGTGTGCACGTTGGTGCGTGCGAAGGCGTGCGTCAGGAACAGCACGAGTAGGATGACGAGCCCGAGCACGATCAACCAACGCCAGGGCTGGTCCGGTCCGCTCCCGCTCGACGGCCGCCCAGATCCGCCGGGCCGCAGGTCTTGGGGGTTGCGATTCACACGAACATGGTAGGCGGGTCGGAGCCAGTAGCGGTCACCGGCCCGGCGAGATGAAGGGGTCGGAACCCGCCGGGGGCAATCCGTTCGGCATCGCCGAGGCGCTCATCGGGCTCGCCGCCGGCTTCCTGCTCTCGATCCTGGCGCTCTCGGCCTACGACTCGGCCTCCCACGTCAGCGGATCGACCACGACGACGGGCGGGACGGTGCTGAGCCTCGTCTGCCTCTGGGTCGGCTTCGTCGGGGCGGCCGTCGTCGCCTCCCGCCTGCGGGTTCGCGAGGAGACGGTCCGTGGGGGCGGGACGGCCCTCGAGCGGCGGGGGACCGGCTCGGTCGTCGCCGACTACGGGCTCCGCCTCCGGCCCTGGCCCGACATCCCCGTCGGGGTCGTCGTCGGGGTCGCCTCGCAGTTCCTCCTCGTGCCCCTGCTCGAGCTCCCGCTCCGGCCCTTCGTGCACAACCTGTCCCAGCGTCTCGGGCACCCCACCCGGCAGCTGCTCGGCCCCGCCAGCGCCGGGACGGCCTCTCTCGTCGTCCTCTCGCTCCTCATCTGCGTCGGAAGCCCGGTCGTCGAGGAGCTCTTCTTCCGCGGGCTCGTGCTCCGGGCGGCTCTGTGGCGCTTCCGCGACCTCGGGCGTCGCGCCGGGCCGGCGCTCGCCATCGTCCTCACCGGGCTCTTCTTCGGCCTGGTCCACTTCGAGGCGCTGCAATTCCTCGGCCTGGCCGGCTTCGGGATGGTGCTCGGCGTCCTCGCCTGGCGCTCGGGCCGCCTCGGTCCGTCCATCGTCGCCCACGTGGCGTTCAACGCCACGACGGTCATCGCCTACGTCCTCACCCATTGAGCCCGGATAGGCTCGGCGCTCGCCATGCCCCCCGACTCCCGCTTCGACCAGGTGTTCAAGGCCTACGACGTCCGAGGCGTCGTGCCCGACCAGCTGGACGAGGAGATGACCGGCGCCGTCGGCGCCGCCTTCGCCGCCTTCGCCCGTGAGCGCGCCGGTGCCCGGCGGGTGGTGATGGGCCGCGACATGCGCGAGTCGGGCGCCGCCCTCTCGCGGGCCTTCGCGGCGGGAGTCACCTCCGAGGGCCTCGGTGTCGTCGACGCCGGGATGATCTCGACCGACCTGCTCTACTTCGCCTCGGGCAGGCTCGACCTGCCCGGCGCCATGCTGACGGCCTCGCACAACCCCGCCCGCTACAACGGCATCAAGCTCTGCCTTCCCGGCGCCCGCCCGATCGGGCAGGAGACGGGGCTCGCCGACATCCGGGCGGCCGCCGAGGAGCGCCTCGCCTCGGGCTGGTCCGGCTCGCTCGAGCCCGAGGGCGCCCTCGTCGAGGAGGCCGACCTCCTCGAGGACTTCGCCCGCCACGTCCACTCCTTCGTCGACGTCGCCTCGCTCCGCCCGCTCAAGGTGGTCGCCGACACGGCGAACGGCATGGGCGGCCTTGTCGCCCCGAAGGTGCTCGGCTCGCTCCCCTTCGAGCTCGAGGTCCTCTACGGAGAGCTCGACGGCAACTTCCCGCACCATCCGGCCGACCCCATCCAGGCCGAGAACCTCGTCGACCTGCAGCGGCGCATCCTCGACAGCGGGGCGGACGTCGGTCTCGCCTTCGACGGGGACGCCGACCGGGTCTTCCTCGTCGACGAGAAGACGGTGCCGCTCTCCGGATCGCTCACGACGGCCATCGTGGCGGCAGCCATGCTCGACGCCCATCCCGGCGAGAAGGTGCTCTACAACCTCATCTGCTCCAAGGCCGTCCCAGAGGTCATCGAGGAGCACGGCGGCGTCGGGGTCAGGACGCGCGTCGGGCACTCCTTCATCAAGGCGGTCATGGCCGAGACGGGCGCCGTCTTCGGCGGCGAGCACTCGGGCCACTACTACTTCCGTGACAACTACCGGGCCGACTCCGGCATCATCGCCGCCCTCGTCGTGCTCTCGGTCATGTCGGAGGCCGGCGTGGCCCTGTCGGAGCTGCGCCGTCCCTTCGAGCGCTACGCCGACTCGGGGGAGATCAACACCGAGGTCGCCGACGTGGCGGCCGTGATCTCCGCCGTGGCCGAGACCTACGAGGCAAAGGGGGCCGCCCTCGACCGCCTCGACGGTCTCACCGTCGACCTCGGCGGGTGGTGGTTCAACCTGCGGCCCTCGAACACCGAGCCGCTGCTCCGGCTCAACCTGGAGGCGGCCGACGACGAGGCCTGCCGCCGGCACGTGGCCGAGGTCGTGAGCCTCGTGAAGGAACTGGACGACCGCTTCGGCGGGCACACGAAGGAGGGGCACGATGGCCCTTGACCAGCGGTTGCTCGACATCCTGGCCTGTCCCGAGGACAAGGGGCCGCTCGTCTACTTCCCCGACGAGGACCTGCTGTACAACCCGCGGCTGCGGCGCAAGTACCGGATCACCGACGACATCCCCGTGCTCCTCGTCGAGGAGGCGGAGACGGCCAGCGAGGACGAGCACGCCCGGCTGGTGAGCAAGACCGAGGGCGGCGACGGGATCACGTCGGGGAGGGTCGAGCCCTCGTGAGCGCGCCGGAGGCGGCCACCTCCTTCCTTCCCCACGACAGCGAAGGCATGCTGGCGGCGACGGCCGCCCTTCCGGCCCATCTCGAGGCGGCGATGGCAGGCGACTACTCGCGCTTTGCCGCCAGGGCCGACCCCTCGGTCGTCGTCGTGCTCGGCATGGGCGGGAGCAGCGTCGCCGGCGCAGTCCTGCAGGCGCTGGCGGCGCCTCGGGCCAGGGTGCCGGTCGTGCTGTCCAGCTCCTACGACTGCCCCTCCTTCGTCGGCCGGGACAGCCTCGTCGTCGCCGTCTCCTTCTCCGGCGAGACCGAGGAGACTCTCGAGGCCGCCGCCGCCGCCGCCGACCGGGGCGCCCGCCTCGTCGGGATCACGGTGGGCGGAAGCCTCGCCGGGCTCGTCGAGGGCGCCGGCGGCGAGGTGCTCGCCGTCCCTCCGGGCATCCCCCAGCCGCGGGCCGGCATCGCCGCCATGGCTGCACCGCTGCTGCTCGCCTGCGAGGCGGCCGGAGTGCTGCCGGGAGCCCGGGACGACCTCGCCGGGGCCCTCGACCAGCTGCACGAGAGGCTGCCCGGTCTCATCGAGGGCGGCGGTGCCTCAGCCGAGCTGGCCCGCCGGATCGGTCGGACGATCCCGATCGTCCACGGGGCCTCCGGTCTCGGTGCCGTCGCCGCCCGGCGCTTCAAGACCCAGGTGAACGAGAACGCGAAGGCGCCGGCCTTCTCCGGTGAGCAGCCCGAGGCCTGCCACAACGAGATCTGCGGCTTCGGCCAGCACGGCGACGTCACCCGCCAGGTGTTCACGCTCGTCCAGTTCCATCTCGCCGGCGACCATCCCCAGGTGACGAGGCGCTTCGGCATCGTCGGCGAGCTCGCCGCCGAGGCGGTGGGCGACGTCGTCGAGGTGACCGGCGAGGGGCGTGGACCCCTGGCCGGCTTCTTCGACCTCGTCGCGATCGGCGACGTCGCCTCGCTCCATCTCGCCGCCCGGGAGGAGATCGACCCCGGTCCGGTCCCCGTGCTCGGCGAGATCAAGACGCGCCTGCGGTCCGGGCGCTAGGGGCCCGTGGCGGCGCCCCCTCCCCACGACGTCGCCGACCTCGAGCTCGCCCCGCTCGGCCGGGCCCGCGTCGAGTGGGCGAGCCGCCAGATGCCGGTGCTCGCCACCATCCGGGAGCGCCTCGCAGCCGAGCGGCCCTTTGACGCCGTGCCGATCGGCGCCAGCCTGCACGTCACGGCCGAGACGGCCGTCCTGCTCGGCACGCTGGCCGCCGGCGGCGCCGAGCTCTCGGTCTGCGCCTCGAACCCGCTCTCGACCAACGACGAGGTCGCCGCCTTCCTCGTCGTCGAGGAGGGGGTCGCCACCTTCGCCCGGCGCGCCGAGTCGCCGGACCGCTACCTCGCCCACGTCGACGCCGTCTTGGACCGCCGGCCGCTTCTCACCGTCGACGACGGCTGCGACCTCGTCGAGCGGCTGCACGGCGCCCGGGCGAAGGACGCCGAGGGCGTGCTGGCGGGGACGGAGGACACGAGCACCGGTGCGCTCCGCCTGCGGGCGCTCGCCGCCGGCCGGGGGCTCGCCTACCCCGTGCTGGCGCTGAGCGGCGCCGCCACGAGGATGCTCGCGGACAACCGTCACGGCACCGGCCAGTCCACCCTGGACGGCATCGTGAGGGCGACCAACCGGCTGCTCGCCGGGGCGACCGTCGTCGTCGCCGGCTACGGCAACTGCGGCAGAGCCGTCGCCAACCGCGCCCGCGGGCTCGGCTCGGTCGTCCTCGTCACCGAGATCGATCCCCTGAAGGCCCTCGAGGCGGTCATGGACGGCTTCCCGGTCGTCTCGATGGAGCGCGCCGCGCCCCTCGGCGACATCTTCGTGACGGCCACGGGGAACCGCGACGTGCTCACCGCCGGCCACTTCGAGCAGATGCGCGACGGCGCCATCCTGGCCAACGCCGGCCAGTTCGACGTCGAGATCGACGTCGCCGGACTCCGCCACGTCGCCCGCGCGCACCGCAGGATCCGCCCGATGGTGGACGAGTACGTCCTCGGCCTCCCGGACCGGCGCCTGCTGCTGCTCGCCGAGGGCCGGCTCGTCAACCTGGCCCTCGCAGACGGCCACCCGCCCCAGGTGATGGACCTCTCCTTCTCCGTCCAGGCGCTCGCCTGCGAGTGGCTGATCCGTCACGCCTCGGACCTCCCGCCCGCCCTGCACGCGCTGCCCGAGGCGATCGACGCCGAGATCGCCCGGCTGGCGCTCGGCGCCATGGGCGTCCGAATCGATGAGCCCTCCGAGCTCCAGCGCCGGTATCTCGAGAGCTTCGACCTCGACCTCGACGCCTAGCCGGCGACGCGCAGCGTTCCCCGGGAGTGCTCAGTAGACTCGGTACGGATGAGTGCGTGCGGGTCTGTGGTTGCGAGTCGATGCCAGTCGCAGGCAAAACGACCCACGTAAGGCGACTCGTGGTCGCTGAGCATGGTGCGACTTAGAGGTAAGTCCTGCCCGTCGGGGCGCCGGCTGTCGGCGTCCGGCGGAGAAGGGGCGAACCGTGCCGTTGCTCTCCTGGCTGGACCGCCCGCCTGCCGGCGTCCGGTCGCCCGGGGGAGGGCCGGGATCTCCTCAGCAGGCGAGTGTGGGGCCAAAGACCAGGTCAGCCGGGCGCACCCATCACCGTCTCGAGCTGCCGGCCCCGGTGGCCACGAACGTGAGGAGGAGCCGATGGAGATCGCCGTCCACGGCCGCCATGTCGAGCTGCCGAGCGACGTGCGGGAGCACGCCGCCGCCAAGGTCGAGCAGCTCGAGAAGTACCTGCGTGGGATGGAGCGCGCCGAGGTGCTCTTCTCCGACGGGAAGAAGGGACATCTCGGCGACCCGGTGAGCTGCGAGGTGACCCTCGAGGGCAGGGGCAGGGTCGTCCGGGCCGTGGCGGCCGGCAGCCGGCCGGCGGCTGCGCTCGAGGCGGCCGTCGACAAGGTGGTCCATCGCCTCACGAAGACCAAGACGCGGCTTGTCGGGCGCTCCCGGCCGCGCCACAAGACGGCGAAGTCGCAGGGGCCCTCCTCCTCCGAGCCCGCCGGAGTGGAGCTGCCCTGAACCACCGGCCCCCCGGGCCGGGACGCCGGCGTCCCGACCTCGCCGTCGTCGGTCCGAGCGCGACCGGCAAGACGGCGCTCGCCGCCCGGATCGCGGACGTGGTACCGGGGGTCGGCCTCGTCTCTGTCGACGCCCTCGCCGTCTACCGGGGCATGGATGTCGGAACGGCCAAGCCGACCCGCCCGGGCGACCCCGCCAGCCGGCACCGGTGGGCACTGGTCGACCTCGCCGACGCGAGCGAGGAGTTCTCGGTCGCGCAGTTCCAGGCGGCCGCCCGGGAGGAGGTCGCCCGCCTCCACGCCGAGGCCCGACCGGCGCTCCTCGTCGGCGGGACCGGGCTCTACCACCGCGCCGTGGTCGATGGCCTCGAGCTGCCCGGGCGCTATCCGGAGGTCCTGCGCCGCCTCGAGACCGAGCTCGAGACGGGAGGCCCGACGGCGGCCGCCGGGCTGCACGCCCGCCTGCTCGAGCTCGACCCGGTGGCGGCCGGGAGGATGGAGCCGCTCAATGTCCGCCGGGTGCTCCGCGCCCTCGAGGTGACCGAGGGGAGCGGCCGGAGGTTCTCCGAGTTCGGTCCGGGCCTCGAGGAGTACCGACCGGTCGACACCGTGCTCGTCGGGCTGCGACTGGACCGGGACCAGCTCGACGAGCGCCTCGGCCGGCGGCTCGACATGCAGATGGCCGAGGGCTTCCTCGACGAGGTGCGCCGCCTCGTCGCCGCCCCCGGCGGCCTCTCGCGGACGGCGGCCCAGGCGATCGGCTACAAGGAGCTCGCCGGCGTGCTCGCCGGTGAGACGACGCTCGAGGAGGCGACCGGCGAGATCGGCCGCCGGCTGCGGAGCTTCGCCCGCCGCCAGGAGTCCTGGTTCCGCCGCGACCCGCGCATCACCTGGTTCGAGGCGGACGACGACGAGCTTGTCGGCCGCGTGCTCCGCCGGTGGGAGACTGGCGCCCGGTGACCATCCTCTCGCTGCTCAAGTACGAGGCACTCGGAAACGACTTCCTGATCGCGCTCGATCCGCACGTGCTCGACGGCGCTGGCGCGCCGGCGGTCGCCGCCGCGCTCTGCGACCGCCACCGGGGCGTCGGTGCCGACGGGATCATCGTCGTCCGCCCCCCCTCCAACGGGGGAGCGGGCACCATGGAGCTCTACAACGCCGACGGCGGGCGCGCCGAGACGAGCGGCAACGGGCTCAGGTGCCTCGCCCTCGCCCTCGTCGACTCGGGCGCCGTGGCGAGCCGGCAGGTGGTGATCGAGACGGGCGGCGGAGTGGTCACCGCCGCCGTCGGCCCGCGCCCCGAGTTCGGGTGCACCGACGTCACCGTCTCGATGGGCACGGTCACCCTGGGGCGGCCGGAGCGCCCGGCCCCGGTGCTCGGGGAGCGCTTCGAGTCGCGCACCGCAGAGGTCGGGAACCCTCACCTCGTCCTCGTCGGCCCCTCGCTCGAGGGCGTCGAGATCACGATCGTCGGCCCGCAGCTCGAGACGACCCGTCCCGGCGGCCAGAACGTGGAGGTCGTGGCTCCGGACGGCGGAGGGGGTCTCGAGCTCGTCGTCTGGGAGCGTGGCGCCGGCGCCACCGAGGCATGCGGGAGCGGGAGCTGCGCCGCGGCCG
>JAJZZB010000018.1 GCA_021797795.1 Actinomycetes bacterium
GTGCATGGCGAGGGCGTAGCCGACCTCGGGATCGCTCGTCGAGCGGGCGAAGACGAGGCCGAACACGGTCCCGAGAGGGATCTTCGAGGAGCCGGTCGACACGAGCGGCCCACCGGAGTTGCCCGGAACGATGACGGCGTGCAGCTCGTAGATCTTCCTCGTCACGACGGCGTTGCCGTAGATGTCGAGCCCGCTCGCCGAGTAGGAGCCGTTGACGGCGGCAGCCACCCCGGTCAGCCCACCGTTGCCGGGGTAGCCGAGCGCCGCGCCCTTGGTGCCCGCGGCGACCGTCGTCGTGTCGACGTGCAGCGTCGGGACGCTCAGCCCCGGCACCCTCAGCACGGCCACGTCGAGCTTGGGGTCGAACAGGATGGGCGTTGCCCGGTAGGAGCCCGCCGAGTCGACGACCTGGGGATGGGTGTCACCGGCGACGACGTGGGCGTTCGTGACCACGAGCTCCGGGGCGACGACGAACCCGGAGCCTTCCACGATGGCGTTGCACGCCGGGCCGATCACCTTCACCGTCGATCGACCGTCGGCCGCCAGGGCTGCTCGGACCAGGGCGTCGCTCGGTTGGCTGGCAGGCGGCAGCAGCTGCGGGGGCAGATTCACGAACACGACGGGGAATCCCTGGCCGGCGAGGAACGACTCCACCCGGGCGAACAGCGACGGCAACGTCGGGAGAGCACGGTTCGTCCCCTGGAGGATGGCTGAGTCCTGGACCGCGCGGTCCACGGCGCCGAGACGGCTCCCGGCGACCAGGTTGCCGAGCAGCCAGCAGGCGAGCAGCGTCGCGACGGCGCCGACGACGGCGCCGAGCGCCTTGTCGAGGGCACGGAGCCGGATGCGGCGCAGCACCCTCCCGACGCGCAGCCCCACCACCTCACCGATGAAACCGAGCAGGAGGGCGGCGACCAGCACGACGACGATGGCGACGACCCCACGGGCGGCCGGCGAGACGAGCCGGGCTGCCGGCGGCGCGATCAGCACACCGAGCACGAGCCCGAGCCACAGCCCCCCGAAGGTGAAGACCTGCAGGGCTCCCCCCGTCCTCCACCCGTGCAGGGCGGACAGGAGCACGAGGACGATGATGACGAGGTCGACCCAGTTCATCGCGTCGGCGCGACCTGCATCGGACCATGATGCCGGAACCGGCTCCCCCCCGGCCAGCGGGCCGCCATGTAGGGCCGTCCGACCCTGTCGGCACAGCGACGCCCGGCGCAAGGTGGGGCGGTGACCGCCTCCTCGGCGCCGCCGGCCAGTGGGCCACCGCGGCGAAGCGCCGCCCTCGGGGTGGTCACGACGCTTCTCGGAAGCGTGGTCGTGCTGATCGGCCTCGCGCTCCTCGCGGCGGGCGGTGGTCTGATGTGGCTGAACTACGCCGAGCGCGACGCGTCGGGCTACTTCAGCACCTCGACGACCGCATTGTCGAGCACCGGCCATGCGTTCGTCTCCATCGTCGATTTCGGCGACGGCACCGGCCCGATGGGCTGGCTGCCCGAGCGCGCAATCGGAAGCGTCCGGGTCCAGGCGGAGCTGGCCGACGGCGCGTCGGTCTTCATCGGTATCGCCCCACTCGTCGCGATCGAGCGGTACCTGAGCGGAGTCGGGTACGACAAGATGAGCAGCCTGGCGTTCGCATCGCTCAGGGCCGCTGACCGCCACCTCACCGGCGACCCGGCCGCCTTGCCGCAGGCGAGCACCTTCTGGGTGGCATCCGCCGTTGGGCTCGGCCGACAGAGCCTCGCCTGGGATGTGCGGCCCGGCCACTGGGCGGTGGTCATCATGCGAGGCGACGCCGCCGCTCCGGTGGTCGCCTCCGTCTCGCTCGGGGCGAAGGCGGGTTGGGTCGCTCCGCTCGGAGGCGGTCTGCTCGCCGGAGGGGCGCTGCTCCTCCTCGCCGGTCCGCTGCTCGCATTTAAGGGCGCCCGGCCGCAGAAGGCCATCGTCGAAGACGACGCCGATGCCGGCTGAGGAGCGCTCAGCGGTCTTCCGCGTGCTCGCCTGCGCAGCGTTGCCCTGCGACCAGTACCTGCCGTTCCGCCTGCACGCCAGAGGTCGTGATGCCGTCCACGAGTCGCCCGCACCGGGCGCGGGCGAGAGGGCCGAGGGGGACCGGCAGGCAGCCGCCTGAGGGGGAGCCGCTCCCTGCCGCCGACCACCGACTGGTCGCCGCCCACGACGAAGCCCGAGTTCGTGACTTCCTCCCCTATCTCCGAGGCGCCGGGCGGCGTGTGATGGTGGGGGAGGCCACAACGATGAGAGCACGTCCACGTCCTGCCGTCGCAGCCGGCGCCCGGCGGACGGTGGGACCGCCCGTCGTCGAGATGGAGAAGGTGAGCAAGCGCTACCGCGGCGGCGGCGGCATCGAGGACGTCACTCTCGAGGTCGGGCCAGGCGAGGTCTTCGGCTTCCTCGGACCGAACGGCGCCGGCAAGACCACGACCATCCGTCTCCTTCTCGATCTCATCCGGCCCGACCGTGGAACGATCCGTCTGTTCGGCCTCGACCCCCGGCGAGACGGCGTGGCGGTTCGCCGACGCCTCGGCTACCTGCCCGGCGACCTCGTGCTCTACGACCGCCTGAGTGCGAGGGAGCTGCTCTCGCATTTCGCCCACCTGAGGAAGGGGCCATCTTGGGAGGCCATCGCCTCCTTGTGCGAGCGCTTCGACCTCGAGGTGGACCGCCCGATCAGGTCGTTATCGAAGGGGAACCGCCAGAAGGTGGGACTGGTCCAGGCGCTCATGGGCATGCCTGAGCTGCTGCTCCTCGACGAGCCCACCTCGGGCCTCGATCCGATCGTCCAGCACGAGTTGCACTCGAGCCTTCGCCAGCTGGCCCTCGAAGGCACGACGGTCTTCCTCTCCTCGCACGTCCTGTCCGAGGTGGAGCAGGTTGCCGACCGTGTCGGCATGATCAGGGCTGGACGGGTGGCAGCAGTCGAGCGGGTCGACGAGCTCAGGTCGCGCTCGGTCCACCTGGTGGACGTCCGCACCGCCGCGCCGATCGACCCGGCGGCCTTCTCAGCGCTCCCAGGCGTCGCGAGGCTCGACGTCGTCGACCACTCGGCCCACCTCGAGATCGCTGGATCGCTCGGCCCGCTCATCGGAGAGCTTGCCGGGATGGAGGTCACCGAGCTGTCGGTGCGCGAACCGGACCTGGAAGAGATCTTCCTCTCGTTCTACGCACGCCCGCGCGCCGCACCCACAGGAAGCCGCCGTGAGGAGCACGACCGTGGACGACCGTAGGCGGCGCTTTGCCGAGCTGCACTCCATCTTCGAGCGGGAGCTTCACGAGCACCGGCGCGCGCTGATCGGATGGGGCGCCGGGCTCGTGGCCTACGCGGCCGTCATGCTCGCCAGTTTCACGGCCGTCCGGGACAACCATGAGATCAGCAAGCTGCTGGGGAGCTACCCGAAGGCGTTCAGGGACATGTTCGGCATCACGGACTACGCGAGCGGACCCGGGTACCTGAGAGCCGAGATCTTCTCGCTCGTCGGCCCGCTCCTCATCATCATCCTGGCGGTGCTGTGGGGCTCGGACGTGACGGCGGGCGAAGAGGAGCGGGGGACGCTCGACATCCTGATGGCGAACCCCGTCTCCCGCAGGCGCGTGGTGGCCGAGAAGTGGGCCGCCGTTGCCGTCGGCGTCACGCTCGTCACCGCCGTGTTCGGGCTCGTGATCGGCCTCGGGGCTCCTGTCGTCGGCATGCGGGTGCCGACGGCCGACCTCGTGGCGGTCCTTGTCGCCACCGACCTCATCGCCATCCTGTTCGCCACGGTGGCGCTGGCGTTGGCGGCCGCCAGTGGCCGGCGCGCGATCGCCCGCGGTGTGGCTGCCGTCCTCGCCGTCGCCTCCTATCTGGCGAGCTCCCTCGCCGAGCTCGTCGGTTGGCTCCGTCCCGTCCGGCCCTTCTCACCGTGGTACCACGCCCTCGGCATCGACCCTCTGACGGTCGGGTTCGCGCCCTGGCACCTGGCGCTGCTCGTCGGGCTGGTCGCAGCCTTCGCCGTTCTGGCGGCCGTCTCCTTCGAGCGCCGGGATCTGGCCGTCTGATGGGCGGAGGCCTGCTCGCCGGTCTCGCCGTCCGGTCGGCGCGTCGGCGCATGCGGTACGCGGACGGCGTGCCGAAGACCCGGGCGACCCTGGCGCAGGAACGGCTGCGGGTCACGCTCTTCCTGACCGGCAGCTTCGTCGCCACCTATCCGACGGCTGCCCGGGCCATGGCGGCCACCGGCATGCGCCTGGGCGACCACTCGGTCGCCCGTCCCCTCTTCACCGAGCTCACCGACGCCGAGATCGGCCACGAAGTGCTCGGCGCCCGGTCGCAGATCGTGGCGGTCACTTGGTCCGACCCCTGGCCCTGGTTCGAGTGCCCCTAGTTCGATCACAACGACCACACGATCGCTGCGGTGAACTCGGTGGGCTTCGTCCCGATCGGCTGGCCGGTCGGCACCCTCGGCTGGGAGGGACTTCCGGCGGCATCACCGTCTCTACCGTCGTGAATCGAGTGCTCGCCAACCTGCAGCCGGGCGCGACCGTCGTCATGCACTGCGGCTCGAACCCGACGGACCACTCGACGCCCGACGCCGACGCGCTCTCGACGGTGATCCACGGCGTGAGGGCGCGGGCTACTGCTTTGTCACCCCCGACGCCCTCCTGCCCTGAGGACGCGCCCCAGCCAGCGCCGGCGCGTCCGGTACGGGCTCGTCGGAGACCATCGACAGGTAGCCCTCCTCCTCCTGCGCGAAGTGCAGGATGAGGACGGCGTGCAGTCCATAGAGGATCCGGCGCAGGTCCCTGCGCTCCTCGCCGTCGGGCCCTTCCGGGCCGAGATCGCGGACGAGGCGCCCGAGCATCGCGACGAGATGGTCGATCTCGACGTGGGTCCTGCTCATCGTGCCGACGGGGTCCCGTCCGCCGAGCAGCCGAGCCACGACGGGATAGAAGTCCTCCTGCTCGCGGCGCTCGTGGGGGAGGAGGTCGTCGACGAGGAAGCGCTCGAGCGCGACGAGCCGGCTCGTCGCCTCGCCGGGCTCGAGGTCCTCGAGACTGTCGGCGATCGACCTGATCTCCCCGAGGTGAGGGCGAAGTCGTGCGTGGTCCTCGGCAAGCAGGTGCCCGAGCGCCGCCTCTCCGGGAGAGACCGCCGCCGACTCCCGAGGGGCGAGCAGTGCGCGGAGGGCGTTCAGGATCACGACGACGTCGATCGCCTCCTGGGTGACGGCGCCCGGCAGCGGGGCGAGCAGCCCGACGGCCGCCACGCCCATGGCGGCGACGGACAGGCCCATCCCGACGGTCACGCTCTCGAGGGCGATCCGCCTCGAGCGCCGAGCCGTCTTCAGCGCCGACACGATCGGATCGATGCGGTCCAGCGTGACCACGACGTCGGCCGTCTCCGAGGAGGCCGAGGCGCCTCGGGCCCCGAGGGCGATCCCGACGTCGGCCGCCGCCAGTGCCGGCGCGTCGTTGACTCCGTCGCCGACCATCACGGTCGTGCCCCGCTGGCGTTCCAGGCGAACGGACTCGACCTTGTCAGCGGGCGAGCGCTCTGCGAGAACCTGGTCGACCCCGACGACGGCGCCGACGCTCTCGGCCACCGCCTGCCGGTCACCGCTCGCCATCACGATCCTCGAGATGCCGGCCACACGGAGCTCGCGGATCGACCGAGCGGCGTCAGGCCGGAGCGGATCCTCGACCAGGAGCACACCCGCCAGCTCTCCGTCCACCTCGACGTAGACGGTCGTGGACGAGTCCATCTCCGCCCGCCTTCGCACCCGCCTGGTCCACGGCAGCCGGCCGGCATCCAGCCACTCGGCCCGGCCGACCCGGACGACATGGCCCTCGAGCGTGCCGGCAGCACCCTTGCCGAGCACCTCGCTCACCTCCGCGGGCCAGGGCAGCTCCAGCCCCCGCTCGCTCCCCGCCCGGACGATGGCGGAGGCCAGCACGTGCGGAGAGGTCTGCTCGAGGCCGGCCGCCAGGCGCAGCACCTCGTCGCCCTGGCGTCCCGGTGCCGGCACCACCTCGCTCACCACCGGCTCGCCCCGGGTCACCGTCCCCGTCTTGTCGAGGACGAGCACCCTCGCGGTTGCGAGCCGCTCGAGCACCCCGCCACCCTTCACGATGACGCCTGTCCGGGCCGTGCGCGAGAGGCCGGCCACCAGTGCGATCGGTGCCGCCAGGATGAGCGGGCACGGCGTCGCCACGACGAGGACGGCGACCGCACGCTCGGCCGTTCCGCTGGCCGCCCAGACGACTCCGCACAAGATGAGCGAGAAGGGTACGAATGCGGCCGCGTACCGGTCTGCCATCCGAACAAAGGGCGGCCGATCGGCGATCGCCGAGGAGACCAGCCCGACGATGCCGGCGAAGGTGCTCTCCGCTGCGGTCGAGATCGCCCGCAGGTCGAACGGGCCGCCGGCGTTCACCGCACCGCTCTCGACGAGGTCGTTCCGGGAGGACGTGACCGGACTCGACTCTCCGGTGAGCGACGACAGGTCGAGCATGGCCGACTCGGACTCGAGCCGACCGTCGACCGGCACGATCTCTCCGGCCTTCACGAGCAGCAGATCCCCTGCCCTCACCGACTCGAGCGGAGGGCTGTCGGTCCCGCCGGCGCCATAACGGTGCACGACCTGCGGGGCGTGCGCCAGCAGTCGGCGCAGGTCGGCCTCGGCCCGGGCTGCTGCCCAGCTCTCGAGGAGCCGGCCGGTCGCGACCATGAGTGCGATGACCGCAGCCGCGGCATATTCGCTCACGGCCACGGCGCCCCCGAGAGCGAGCGCCGCCAGCACGTCCACGCCGAGGCGGCGTCGGCTCAACGCGCTGGCGGTGGCACAAAGGACGGCGAGGAGGGAGACGGCGGCCGAGAGGGACCAGACGACGTCTGCCGCCCTGCCGGCGCCGACCAGGGCCAGCACCACCCCGGCGACAAGCCCGGCCGAGCAGCTGGCGAACAGGGCCCAGTCGACGGTGACACGCCGGGGCCACCATCTCGAGCGCGCCGCGCCGTCAGCGACCACACGGCCACCCTACGGTCGCCCTTCTCCTCGTCCTAGGGCCGAACGTCCCCGTCGGGGGGAGGCCGTCCCCGGGCTCTCCGGCTACCTGCCCCGAGACGGCCCGGGGTCTCCTCGCCAGGCGCGCGCCAGCCTGCTCACGAGGGTCGGGAGCGCTCGACGCGGGATCCCCTTGCCGGCTCCTCGGGGGGCGAGGTGATCCTCGAGACCGCGCTCGGAGCCTCTCGCATCCCCGTCGTCGTCCTTCTCGCCGCCGCCCCCGGAACCTTGGTCGAGACCGACCCGTTCCTCTCGGGGCCACCGTCTTGATCGCCGGCGCCAGCTTCCACGAGCTGATCATCACGGGGTCGGCACCGGCCGTTTCCGACGGCTCCCGGCCTGGCTCGAGATGCGAGACCTGAACGACCCGAAGGCGAGGGTCATCGCCGAGCGCCTTGTCGCCGCCGCCAGCTTCCTCGAGCTCGTGGTCGACCTCAGGGAGCCGCGAGAGTCCTCGAGGCCGGGGCGGGTCGTGGTCGTCATCCCCGCTCTCGCCGCCTTCCGCCGGTTCGGCAACCCGGCAGGTCCCCGGCGGCGGCGACAAACCCCGGTGGACCGCACGGCGCCAGGTTCGAGCAGAGCAGTGCCGCGACGCCCGTCGGCCGCCCGCTCGGGGCGGCCGGTACCCCCCTCGCCTGCAGGACTCACGCCCTCTCCTCCCGATCGGTCGCCAAACGGCTCCCCGGGAGGCGGTCAGGCCGGCCGCCAGCCCGGTCGGCACCTCTGCCCGGCTGTCCCGCCCGGTGCCCGGCGGAGGCCGTTCGCCGCCGCGCCCTTCGGATGACCTGGTCGCGCGACGCTGGTGTGGTGCCCGGATCTCCGCCAGCGGTCCGCTCCCCCGCGCGGACCGCCCGGAGGGCCCAGGGCCTCGTCGAACGCCTACGTCGGGCCGGGTGCGTGGCAGCAGAGGAGGAGGCCGTCGAGCTCGAGGCGCGTGCCGGCGGTGACCAGGTGCTGCTCGAGCGCCTGGTCCAACGCCGCGTGGACGGCGAACCGCTCGCTTGGGTCACCGGTTCCACCTGCTTCGCCGGCCGTCGCATCCTCGTCCGTCCCGGCGTCTACGTGCCGCGAGCTCAAAGCGAGCTGCTCGTGGCACGGGCGCTCCTCCGGCTGCCGCCGGACGGCTGCGCCGTCGACCTGTGCACAGGCTCGGGTGCAGTCGCGGTGGCGCTGGCGCACGCCAGGCCGGGCGCCACCGTCGTCGGGACCGAGCTCGACCCTGCCGCCTGCGCCTGTGCGCGCGACAACGGCGTCACGGTCTACCCCGGAGACCTCACCGAGCCTCTGCCTGCCGCGCTCGTCGGCAGCGTCGATCTCGTGACCGCAGTGGCGCCCTATGTCCCCACCGGCGCACTCTGCCTCCTGCCGAGGGACAGCCGGGACCACGAGCCTTTGATTGCCCTCGACGGCGGGCGGGAGGGCGTCGGTGTCCTGTCTCGGGTGATCGCGCAGGCCGCCCGGCTGCTTCGGCTGGGCGGTTGGCTCGTTGTCGAACTCGGTGGAGACGAGGCCGACCGTGTCGGCGGCCTCCTCGGATCACACGGCTACCGCCAGGTGCGGACGAGCTGCGACGAGGACGGCGATGTTCGCTGCCTCGAGGCGCAGCTGGAGGCCCGGCGGTAGCCTGTGACCGGAGCGATCAGGGCGCCGAGCGGCCAGGATCACCCGAAGGGGGATCACTCGTTGAATCGGTCGATCCACGAGCGGACGACCGAGTGCATCCGCGCCGAGTCGAGGCGGTAGAGCCGCTCGCGACCCCGCACCCGCACGGTGACGAGCCCCGCCTCCTCGAGCACCTTCAGGTGCTGGGTCGTCGTCGGCCAGGCGCAGTCGAAGCGAGCCGCGATGGCGCCGGAGGTCATGTCGCCGCCTCGCACCCTCAGCACCGTGAGGATCGTGCGCCGGGTCGGATGTCCGAGGGCGCCGAAGACGGCGTCGTAGTCCTCTCGCTCGGCAAGTCCCTTCGGGCGCGACATCACCCGAGCGACAGTTGCTCGAAGTGCGGGAACTCCCAACGCGCCCGCCCCTCGCGCTCCTCCAGCAGGCGGTCCATTGCCTCCCATACCTCGAGGACATCGGGGTGCTCGTGCGCTCGGCCGAAACCGCCCTCCGCCCAGGTGAAGATCTCGACGTAGGTCAGGCCCTCCTCGAGTCCCCTGAAGACGAGCGCCTCCTGCTCGGTCACAAGCCCCAGCCGCCGCAGCGTCGCCCAGTGACGGCGCAGCAGGTCCTGGAACGTGCCTTCCTCCCCGGCCCGCACGCGGTAGGTGCAGATCACGGTCTCGTGGGCCACGATCCAACACTAAGTCATCTACCTAAGTATTTCCACCGGTGACCGGGGTCTCGATGGAACCGGCGCACGCCCTCGTGACTCATATAGGCAGTGGGGAAGATGACCGACCCAACGACAGCGCCCGACGCCCGCCGACCCGTCACCGACGGCTCGCGCCCGGCCGACGTCACCGCCGAGCTGCAGCGTCTCGGCGGGCTGGCCCTCCTGCTCTGCGGCAATGTCGCCGATGCCGAGGACGCTGCCGCCGAGGCAGTCGCCCGGGTGCTCGGTGGCAAGGGCCTGGACGGCATCGACCAGGTGGGCCCGTACCTTCGCCGGACGCTCGTCAACCTCGTCGCCCGGCGGGCGCGGCGGCGCGGCTACGAACGCCGGACGCTCGTCAGGACCCGGCCCGTCGATTCCCGGCGGCTGCTCGAGGACGAGGTGAGCGACCGCAGCGACCTCCGCCGGGCGCTCGACTCGCTCCCGATCGGGCAACGGGCTGTCGTCGTCCTCCGCTACTTCGACGACCTGAGCGAACGAGAGATCGCTGAGGTGCTGCGCGTCCCGGTCGGGACGGTGAAATCCCGCAACGCACGGGCACTTGATGCGATGAGACGCAGCCTGACGAGAGGAGACGAGAATGCCTGAGCGCGAGACCTCGAGCTTCGAAGGGGACCTCACGATCCGGATGCGGCGTGAGGCGGCGGGGGTCTCACCGGAGCGGATCGCGACGCTCGCCCGCCTGGCGATCGACCGGCGACGCCGGATCCGCGCCCTTCGCACCTCGGCGGTCGCGGCCTGCCTTGTTCTCGTGACCGGTGGGCTGCTCGCCACCGCGGCCGTGCGAGCCGGCAGCCCGAGGAGACCCCATCGCCCAGCTGCCACGACGACGGTCCCGACGACGACCACCCAGCTCAGGGCACCCGTCTCCCGCATGCCCGGGCTCGTCCAGATCATGGGAGTCGCCTTCCCCACTTCGAACCATGGGGTCGTGCTGCTCCAGCAGTGCTGGCCGTGCCAGGCCAAGACCGGCTCGTACACCAACTGGGTCGCCGTCACCTCCGACGGCGGCGCCAGCTGGCAGGTGAAGCAGACGAATCTCCCGATATCAGGAAGCAACCAGGTCTCCTTCGCCAACTCGTCGGACGGCTGGGCGGCCGGCTGGTACACCCACGACGGCGGCCTCACCTGGCACCAGGCCCAGGTGCCGGGAGGGGCGCTGATCGGGAGCGTCTCGACGGCAGACGGCACAGTCTGGGCGGAGAGTGACAGCTGCCGTGGGCAACCGCCCGCAGCGAGCTGCAACAGCCTCATATTCACCGGCTCGGCGAGCGGCAGCTCGCTGACACCGGTCGCCGACCAGCCCTTCGGGTCCACCTATGCCCCCGGGACGATCGTCGCCGAGTCCGGCTCGACCGCCTACGTGGACGCGTATGGCCCCAAGGGCACCGAGCTCCTCGTCACCGTCGACGGTGGTCGCAGCTGGCGGACCGTCACCTCGCCGTGCCCAGCGGGCGACTACGCCCCGAGGAGCCTCGCGGTCGCGCCGAACGCGCTGTGGCAGTTCTGTCAGCGCGGAATAACGATCACGACACCGACCGGGACGGCCGTGAAGGGGGTCCCTGGTGGCAAGGCCATCCTCGCCCGATCGGGCAACGGAGGTCGGCAGTGGACCAGCGCCGCCATCGGCACGGCTCTCGTCGGCAACTTGGAGCCGTGGAGCTTTACGACCTCATGGCTGTGGACCGACCGGCTGGAACGGACGACCGACGGGGGCAGCAGCTGGACCACGGTGTGGTCGGCGTCCTCTGTCCCCTCCCCCGGCAAGGGCCAGACGGTGACCCCGGAGGACTTCTCGAGCGAGAGCGCCTCGGCGGCGGAGATACCCGTCGTCATCTCCTCGAAGAAGGGCAGCTACGTCGTCGTCGAGCGCACGGCGGATGCGGGAGCGAGCTGGCAGCCGACGACGATCTCGCTCCCGGACACCTGAGAGTGAGGGTGCGGCTCACGGTGGGCACGATCAGCGACGCGCCAGGAGCAGCCCGGCTCGACCGAGACGGTCGCCCCGTCCCGGTCCCGGAGGGCGAGATCGTGGCCTCTGCGGCTGGTGTAGCGCGAGACGATGATTCTTCGGGCGCGAGCGCCAGGCAGATCGGCGGTGATGTGGGAGTCGTCGAGAGGATCTAGTCGTGATCCAGTCGAGCCCGCAGGCGTCCAGCTCGACCACTTCGAGGGGTGGGACGCGACAACCGACCGGGAAGGCTCCTCACGGTCCGCACCGGGGAGGGATCGCCGCCCGACGATCGAGACGGGCTCGGCGATCTCCGAAAGGCGCGCCCTGACCTCGTCGCGTGAGCGGGTTGCGACTCAGGTCTCCGAGCCCCCGCCGGCATGGCACAGCTCGTTGTCGACGCCTCCGGGTTCCCATCCGAGGGAGACGAGCTCCAGGACCGGGCCCCCTCCACGGGACCCGGCGCCGGATGCCTGGGTCAGTTCGCTGAGGGACACGTGGCGCAAGACGGCCGCCCCCGAGGGGGCCTGGCGTCGCGATGTCGACCACCGCGCACGTGCCTGCTCCCGCCTCGTCTTGTCTCGGCCGCATGGCAGGCCGCGCGCAAAGCGGTCCACGAGACGGTCTCCCTTCGCCGGCATTGCCCGGATCAGGTACTCGGGGTCGCTGAACTCTCCTCAGCCTCTCAGCCTCTCGGCTCCCTCTTCCATCT
The DNA here is from genome assembly GCA_021797795.1 of Actinomycetes bacterium. Taxonomy (GTDB): domain Bacteria; phylum Actinomycetota; class Acidimicrobiia; order Acidimicrobiales; family Bog-793; genus JAKACF01. The sequence goes on from JAJZZB010000018.1 coordinate 12,060, forward strand.
CGCGGACCCGGCTCCATTGACGCGCCGGCGTGTGCGAGCTGATAGGGCCGAAAGTCCCAAGGGGACGGTGTGACCAGCAGCCTCTCGGATCAGTCGTGAGCCGAGCCCTGTGCACCGACCCTGCCCGGGAGGGTTACGGCCTCCTCGATGAGGCAGCCCAGGGTTCGTCGAGCGGCACCGCCCCGATCGCCTTCCCGTCACCGCCGGCGATCGGCAGGTGCCGGACCGGCCTGCCAGTCCGTCTCGGCGCTCACGCCGCCGAGGGTCGTCACCGTCTGCCCGCTCATGACCTTCCCGTCGGTCCTGCCCGGACACTGCCCATGGTCGACGGCGCGCGCAGTCGCGGTCGGCCACGGTGCCGGCGCCCTCGTCCGCGTCGTCGGTGACGACGATGCTGCCGGCGGTGTGGGTGCCAATGTCCCGCGCCGCCATCGACAGGACGGGGGGACTGCACGAGGTCTGGAGGTTCCGACTCCTGCCGCGGGTCCGCCCGCATCAGCGCTCGATCGACGGCTCAGGAGCCGAGTCCGTCCGGCGCCGCCTCCGGGAGCGCTCCCGATCGGTTCGCGCCGCGACCGACGAGCCAACCGGCGAGCACCATCGCGAAGCCGGCGCTCGGTGCCAGGGCGACTCCAAAGAGGCCTCGGACCGGCGAGAACGGCTCCGCGAAGCCGCCCTGGGCCAGCGCCGCCAACCCGAAGGCGGCCACCGCGAGAGCCGGTGGAAGGAGCAGCGAGGTCGTGGTCCACCGCAGTCGCCGAGGAGAGGGAGCGGCTCTCCGCCGCGGGCGCTCGGCGCCGGAGGTCACGAGCACGAGGAGCGCCAGCACGAGAGCGGTGCTGGCGATCCAGATCGGCTTGCCTGCCCACCAGCTCAGAGTTCCGGGGACGAGCAGCGGGAGCCCGGCCGTCACGAGCGCCGATCCGGCGAGGACGAAGGCGGTGAGATGCCAGAGGAACAGGGTGAGCACGACCGTGTTGAGATCGATGGTGATCCGCCAAGGCACAGGGCGGGCGAGAAGTCGGACGAGCACGGGGCGAAGGGCGAGTGCCAGCGCGGTCTGGGCCAGCGTCAGCAACACGATGCAGAAGGTCGGAGGGCTCATGTTCGAGAGCGCCTCCCCGGGGACGCCCACCATGCTGAGGGGATACGGCCCGAGTGTGGTGAGGAGCACCAGACCTCCCGTCGCCGCCGCCGCGCCGGCCAGAGCGGGACGTGGCCCGATAGCCAAGAGAGTGCCGTCGCGATAGTGGAAACCAAGCTCCTGGGCGAAGAGGAACACGATCCCGTAGTTGATCGCCGCCACCCCCGGGGCCAGGTGACCGAGCCGTAGTCCGTCGCCGAGGAGAGCCACGAGCGGGAGCACGATGACGAGGAGCGGGCGCGCCCGGCGGTGAAGCGCGAGCTGGAGCGGGGCGAGGCCGACCGTCACGAGGTAGACGCTGAGAAACCAGAGTGGCTGTGCCGCCACGCGCCCCGCCTCGTCGAGGGTCGCCGGGGCGACCCCGGAGGCGTCGAGACACCAGGCTGTGACCAGCCAGCAGGCAGCAAAGAGGACCGTCGGCCGAAGCAAGCGATCGAGCCGGCGGGCAAGATAGCCGCTGGGCGACGTCGGGCGGGCGAGCACCGTCGCGTTGGCGAACCCTCCGACGAGGAAGAACAGCGGTATCACCTGGAACAGCCAGGTGGCAAGTTGCAGCCAGCGCGAGGACGCCAGCGCGTTCGCTCCGGTGAGCGAGCCGTCCCTGCGCACGATGGCGGCGATCGTGAGGTGGCCGAGGACGACGAGAACGATGCTGCCGGCGCGCAGCAGGTCGACGAATCGGTCGCGCCCTTCGAGCAGACCTCTCGTCCCACCGGCCGGACGGCTCGCCAGCTCGGTCACTTCAGCGTCGGTTCGCTGTTCCGCCAGGTTTCCCCCTCCGGCGCCGAGGTGGGCGCCGCCCACGCGAGGGCGCCTCAATCGCCACGACGACGAGCACGACGCCGACGATGAGGACGGCGAACGCGCTGCCGGCCCCGTGCACGAAGAGCGAGAGGGCTTGGAACAGGAAGACGAGGAAGCCGACGAGTGCGACGCCGACCACCGCACGCTGCGCCCTGACCAAGCCCAGGGCGAGACCGCCGATCGACAGCAGCAGCCCGATCAGGGCTCCGACCCCCGGACGGCTGCCGGCGATGATGAGGGCCCCGACCAGGGCTCCCGCCTCGCCGAGCACGGCGGCGAGCCGGGAGGGGCGGACGACCCCGACGAAGCCACATGCGGCCAGCGCGAGAGAGGCCAGCATGACGCTCACGCCTGACTCGCTCCGGGTGGGCTCGATGCCCGCCACGGCAACGAGGGCCACCGCCGAGACCACGAGGGCGGCCAGCGTGCCGAGGAAGCCGAGCGGCCGCTCGCGGTTGCGCCAGAGCACGAGGTTGGCGGCGAAGGCCGCCAGGCCGACCACGAGCGCCGTCGTCGCGGCGTCCTTGCTCCCGAGCGCAACGGCCGCCACTCCGGCGACGATGGCAACCCCGCCGGTCGCGCACAGCCTGAGAAAGGCCGCCACGCGGACCGAGCCGACGTCGGCACCCCGGTTGACGACAGCTGCCGCCCCGAAGCCGACGGCCGTGACGACGAGACCCACGCCCATGCGCCCCGCTGTCCCGAGCCTGTGCCAGAAGTGGACGACGACGAAGGCCCCGCTCGAGGTGACGAGCAGGATGCCGAGGTAGCTGAGGGCCTCGGCGAGAAGCGGCAGCCCACGCCGGCCGCCTGCGCCCGTGGTGGCTTCCTGCTCGGTCGCGGGCGCATGCTCTCGGCGGAGGATCTCCTCGGCCTGCTCGCCGCTGATGATGCCGAGGTCGACCCAGCGCCGGGCGTGGTCGGTGATCCACTGCTCCTCGCCCGGCTTCGGAGCGATCCTCATGTGGCCAGCGTGAGCACCTTCCCGCCGGTGCGACAGGGTCGAAGGACCCGCACGTCAGCGGCGACAGCGGCGTCGATTCCGGCGGACTGCAGGACGCCGCCGAGTCGCTACCGCAGTTGCCTGCCGCCGCCCATCGGGTCGCGACCGACGACGCGGACCGTGGGCGAGCTGGCGACGCCCGTGCCGCCGGGGATCTCGGTCGTCGTGGTCTTGCCGGCACCGCTCGGCCCGAGAGCCCCACTGCCTCGGACCCGCCCGCGGCGGCTCTGACGTCGTCGAGGGCGAGCACCGAACCGTTGGCCTTGCGAGGTGCTCCACGAGGGCGGCCTCGCTCGCCACCCGGTCGATGCGACGGACCTTCCCCCTCGAGTCACGGAGGCTCTCGTCCCGATCGCGCCGCCCGGCTCGGGCAGCCGGTCTCGGCCCCACACCCGGCGGCCGACGAGACGCATGCCAACGCCAGCGAAGCCTGTCGTTGCGCGTCTGCCAAGAAAGGGGCAGAGTGTGCCGGTCCGGACAGCGTCGTCCGGAAAGGGAGGGGCACACATGAGAAGGCCAAGGGCGGCAGCGCTCCTCATCTCCTCGGCCGCGCTCGGTGCGAGTGGGGTGCTCACCGCCACCGCAGGGACGGCGACGGCATCGCCCGCTCGTACCACCCGTCCGGCACGGTCGGCACCCGTCGCCCGGCCGCCTTTCCGGGTGAAGGTCATCGGGCGGCTGCCGGACGGCAAGCCCAAGCTGAGCGCCAGCGGGCCGACCGGGCTGTCCCCGTCTGCGATCCAGTCCGTCTACCACCTCTCCGGCCTCTCCCCCACCTCCGGAGCCGGGGCGGGACAGGTCATCGCCATCGTCGACGCCTACCACGACCCGAACGCGCTGAGCGACCTCAACACCTTCAACAGCGAGTACGGGTATCCCAAGCTCTCCTCCTGCACCGCCTCGCAGACCACTGCCTGTTTCATGCAGGCCGACCCACAGGGCAAGCCGAAGACGAACAGCGGCTGGGCGCTCGAGGAGTCGCTCGACATCGAGTGGGCGCACGCAGAGGCCCCGGCGGCGAAGCTGGTCCTCGTCGAGGCGGCGAGCAGCAGCCTCACGGACCTGTTCAAGGCCGTCTCCTACGCCAACTCGATCGGTGCCACCGAGGTCTCGATGAGCTTCGGCGGGAGCGAGTCGTCGAGCGAGCTCTCCTATGACGCCTACCTCACTCACGCCGGCACCCTCTACACCGCCTCGGCAGGCGACAGCGGGCACGGTGCGGAGTACCCGGCGGCCTCGCCTGACGTCATCGCCGTCGGGGGCACCACGCTGAACGGCTGCAGCGGCACCTCGTGCGCCGGGTTCACGAGCGAGACCACCTGGTCGAGCTCGGGCGGTGGCATCTCGAGCTACGAGTCCATCCCCGCCTACCAGACGTCCTACCCGGGCGCCGTCTATGGCGCCGCCACCATTGCCGCCCTCACCGGCAACGCCCGCGGGATCCCCGACGTCTCCTTCGACGGCAATCCGAACACCGGCGTCTCGATCTACGACAGCACGCGCTACAACGGCCAGTCCGGATGGTTCACCGTCGGCGGCACGAGCGTCGGCGCCCCGAACTGGGCCGGGCTGCTCGCTGCGGGCCGGGCCGCCGGCAAGACCGCTCTCGAGGGCGATGCCGCCATCTACTCGGGCGGCTACACGACGAACCTGCGGGACATCACGAGCGGCACGAACGGCAGCTGCGGGACCGACTGCACGGCAGGGGTGGGATACGACCTCGTGACCGGCCTCGGCAGCCCGATCAACTACCCGTGACCGGCACCCTCGTCCACCGGCCGTGACGAGCACGGCTGTTGACGTCTCCGGAGCGCCTGGGTGATCCTGCTCATCATCGGGCTGATCGTAGGAGGGCTGATCATCGGCGCGCTGGGCCGCCTGGTCGTGCCCGGCCCGAACCCCATGGGTCTGTGGGCGACCATCGGCGCCGGCCTCGCCGGTTCGCTGTTCGGCGGACTGGTGGCGCGGCTCGCCTTCGGATGGCGGTACCGCTACTCGGGCCTGGCGGCACTCGTGCTGGCGGTCGCGTTCACGGCACTCATCGTCGTCGCCGTCTCCAACCGCCGGCGGACCATCTGACCGGCTGGCGAGCGAGAGCTGAGCGGGACGCGGCTCCGCCCGCTCGGCTCGGTGAGTGCGGGCGCGCTGCCAGCGCCATGGGTTTGCCTCCGATGCCTTCGCGCCATGAGTAGAAGATCCCACTCACCTACACACATGGGAACACAGCCAGGCGTCGGGCTCCTCCTCGGGGCTACGGCCCGTCTTCTATCCGTCATGGTCGACTGGGTCGTCGAGGAACTCGCCTGACCGGGGGCTCGCTGCCTCACTTCTGGTCGGGTCGGCGGGTCTCGACCCGCCATCTGCAGAGCCCGAGGCGAGCGCGCCCACTTCCCGAAGCACCCGCCCGGTCCTCCCCGCGTGGAAGTCCCCCTCGGTCGGCCCGTAGGCTGAGGGGTCGATGGACTCCTCCCCCGCTGATCTCCCGCCGGCCGAGGGCCAGCCCGGCACAGCGGTCAGCCCCGGCTGGCCGCGCTGGGCCCGGATCGCCATCCCTGCTCTCGTCGCCTGCACGGTGCTGCTTCTCGCGACGGGCGTTCTCCTCGTCGTCCAGCACCGCAGCCAGGCTGCGTCCTCCGTCGAACAGTTGCGCCCGTCGGGCCTCCCCCCGTCGGTGCCCACCGGGGTCGCGAACCTGATGGGCCTGTCGCCGGTCCCGAAGAGGCCGGCACCGGGCTTCGTGCTCACCGACCAGTACGGGCGGACAGTGCCGCTGTCGAGCCTGCGCGGCAAGGTGCTCGTGCTGGAATTCATGGATCCCCGCTGCCACGACATCTGCCCGCTCGTCTCGCAGGAGTTCGTGGACGCCTATCACAACCTCTCGCCGGCGGTGGCGAAGAAGGTGGTCTTCCTCGCGGTCAACGTGAACCGGTACCACAACTCCGTCTCCGCCGTGATGGCGTTCTCGAAGGAGCACGAGCTCCTGACAATCCCCTCCTGGCGCTTCCTCACCGGATCGGTTCCCCTCCTCGAGAAGGTCTGGCGTGCCTATAACATCCAGGTGGAGGCGCCCAACCCGAACGGCGACATCATCCACACGTCGATCATCTACTTCATCTCCTCGCGCGGCACGGAGCGCTACGTCGCCGCTCCGGTCGTCGACCACACTGCGAAGGGTGTCGCCTACCTTCCGCCGGCCCAGCTCACCGAGTGGGGCCGGGGCATAGCGCTCGTGGCGAGCCACCTCGCCGGCTGAGACAGCGGCTCCGGCTGTCCCGAAGACGGAGATGCCGGGCGAGCTGGCTCGGGGTCGTGTCGCATCCCACCGGTAGCGTGGCGCCGTCGCCGCTCGCTCCTCCGAGCGCCGAGCCGGCCGTGTATCGCTCCCCTACGGGGCCTCCAGCCCCGACGCGGCGCTCGAACCGCCGTGACTTGCCGAGGAGACCGGCAGCGATGACCGCACATGACCGCCACCGAGATCTCGTCGAGAAGCTGCTGGAGGGCGTCCGCGCCTTGACGTCGTCAGAACAATGGCAGCGCTATCTCGAGCTCCAGAGCCGCTTCCACCACTACAGCTACCGCAACGCCCTCCTCATACAGCTCCAGCGCCCATCGGCGACCCAGGTCGCCGGCTTTCACGCCTGGCGCAAACTCGACAGGTTCGTCCGCAAGGGCGAGAAGGCCGTCTGGATCCTCGCCCCCATGGTCTCTCGCCACGGCGACGACGAAGGCGAGGCCGTTGTACACGGATTCAAGTTCGTGCCGGTGTTCGATGTCAGCCAGACCGAGGGACGCGCCGCTCCCCTCGGTCTGTGACCGCCTCCTCGGCGACGACCCCGGCGACCTCTTTCGGCGCCTGCGCGGCGCTGCCGAGAGGCTGGGCTTCTCCGTCGTCGACTTCGACTTCCACGGTTTGGCCAACGGTGACTGCAGCCACCCTGAGCGGCGGATCCGCATCGAGCGGTCGAACGCCCCCCGCCAGCGAGTGAAGACGATGGCGCACGAGCTTGCCCATGCCATGCTCCACGCGGAGGCGGACGACCGCGCGCGGGCTGAGCTCGAGGCGGAGTCCACCGCCTACGTCGTCTGCCAGGCGCTCGGCGTGGACAGCGGGCAGTACTCGTTCGGCTACGTCGTCTCGTGGGCGGGGGGCGGGGAGACCGCCCTCGCAGGCATCCGGGCGTCCTGCGGCAGGATTCAGGCCTCGGCGGCTGCGATCCTCGAGGCTGTGGCGATGCAGCGATGGGACGGACAGCTGCCCGCCGTCTCCGCCTGAGCCCCCGCCAGCCGGTCCTGGCCCGATGGTGAGGCGAGATGCCGGAAGCACCGAACAGCCAAGGCGGCGCTCAGACACCACTTCTCGGGAGCGCACTCCTGCGAGGGCTCTACGAAGTGCGGGCGGTCAGGTCCTTGTCTTGCATCTCCCAGGTGTGGTCCATCGCGTGATAGGCGGTGTGGCGGACGAGATAGCGGAGCGGCCAGGTTCGCGCCGGCTTGTTCTCGGCCTGAAAGAGCCGGATCGCGCCGCAGTAGTCGTCCCGGAAGCTGCGCACCCGATGATCGTCCGTCGGCGCCTCGCCGTCCTGGCTGCGCATGCCGAGCTTCCTCGCCCACTGCTGCTCGTTGACGAGGACGTGGCGGACGATCTGGTCTCGATCCCGGCCGCCGCCGCGGGGACCCCTCCGCATCTCGGAGGACACCTGCGATCGCACCTTGTCGAAGACGCTCCAGCACGCCCGCAGCAAGACGAGCTGGCGATCTACCACCTCAGAGGACATCGCTTCCTGGTCGATGCTCGAGAACGCGAACGAGATGCCCCAGAAGTCGGTCGAGCCGACACCGGGATACTCCTCGACGACATCGACATCGCCGAGCGCCGCGAACTCGGATTCCAGGCCGGCGAACCGCGCCACCTCCGCATAGCGCGGGAGATAGGACCGCAGACTCGCGATCGCGTCGGCGGGGGTCCGGCCACCGCGCTCGAGTCCGGGCCAGTCAGGCGCGAGCGCGACGACCCGTCTCTGCTTCGGTCCGATCTCGAGCACCACTCGCAGGACTGCAGGCATGTTCGCTCCACTCAGGTCAACGGGCTCCGGCACGCGGGAGCGCCTGCCGGAGCCGTGCCCCTCTTGGCGCCGACGGGGACGGCGAGGAGGACACGACCCGGCACCAAGATCCGGACGGAGTCAGTGCCGATGTCGGCGGCTGGCTCCCGTCGCCCCCGCACTCTCGGGGAACTGGGCTTTGTCGCTCGGCGCCTCTCAGCGTCGCTTTCGGGCGGTCGCCAGCACGTACCCCCGGTCCACGACGGTCGCGTTCTCGCCGCCCTCGTGGCGTCGGGTCACCTCGTACAGATCGCGGTCCAAGGTGGCGGCCCGCTCCGCGTCCTCGCCCACCGGCCGACAGGCAGCGACGGTCAGGCCGCAACGGGTCTTGAAGTTGATACCTCGAGCCGATGACGGGACTCGAGCCCGCCGCCCTCACCTTGGCAAGAACGTGCGTCTTCTGCTCCCTTCGTCACGAGAGTGTCACAAGACCACCTCGCTGCCCGCTTCCGGTTCTCTGGCACCTTCTGCGGTCCTCGTTGTTCCAACAGCCGCCCGGCTCCCTCTTGGCCGGCCATCGACGAGTGCGTACGACAAACGCTGATCAGCCCTGCAACATCGCATGGTACGGGCCAGCCGGCGGTTCCGCCCCGCTTCACGCCCACCCCCTCGACCACATCTGGATCACAGCTTCGAGGCGCAGGCCCGAGCTGATGAACACACACCGCAACTGCACCGTCACCGTGCATCCGACGTGGCGTGAGCCCTGAGCCATCGGCTACAGCAACCACGCGGACCGGCGGGCTCTCCCTCACCGGGGACCTCGGAGGATGAACGAGGCCAGCGCGGTGAAGGGGGCGTTCCCTGCGGAAATTTCGGTGTGCCCTACGTAGTTCCACGGTTGTGTGGAGGCAGCCTGCTTCGTAAGGTCGGACTACGACGCCTTCGACGCCGTGGTATCCATCTGCTTGTTGGGCCGCGGTTGAGCCAGTAGCACTCGGGCGCACAGCCGGCCCTCCTTCTGGAGAGAGAGAACAACCTCTTCGGCATCATGAAAGGGGCGGACATGTTGCGTTCGTTCAAGGCTGCTGGCCTTCTGTCCGTAGCCGCTGTACTGCTTGCCGCTCTCACGGGCCTGGCTGCCGGGACCGCGACGGCCGCGGCTGGCGGCGACACGGTCACTGCATGTGAGTCAGCCGGAACCACCGGCATGACCGCGAAGCTCGTCGTGAGCTCGCCTGAGACGGTATCGGGCGTCGTTGTCGACGCCGCCGGCTGCGACATCGGCATCTACGTCGGGCCCGGGGCTTCCAACGCAGTGATCGAGGACGACACCGTGACGGGCGCGAACGATCACGGCGTGCTGGTCCAAGACGTCGCCGACGTCACCGTGCGGGACAACAGGATCGTCCACAACGGGGTCGCGAAGAAGTCGGGACTGGGCGAGGACAAGGCCCTGACCCTACTGGGGACTACCGGCGCTGTCGTCGAGGGGAACCTGGTCTCCGACAACGTCGGCGACGGGGGCATCTCGGTCAACGACGACGGCGGTTCCGTGCCCTCCGCGGTGCCGACGCCCGGGGCGGACCGGCCGGCTCTCGACAACGTCATCAGCGGCAACACCGTCGTCGGCAACCTCGGCGGTTGCGGGATCGTGGTCTCGGCTTACAACCCCGCCGGCGGAGTCATCGGGAACGAGGTCATCGACAACATTGTCGCCGGCACACCGGGAGTCCTTCCTCCCCTGTCTCCGCCGGTCACAGGCTCGATCGTCGTCGCTGCGGACCTCCCGGCCACGGTGGCCTCTCGCAATACCGTCTCCGGCAACCTCGTCACCGGCAGCTTCATCGCCGGGGTGATCGTGCACAGCAACGCTCCTGGCGATCGCGTCTCGGGCACCACGATCGTGAACAACACCCTGGCTTGGAACGACTGGGGACACACCGACGGGCCGCCGACCGCGGTCGGGATCGTGGTTGCGTCGGGGTCGGCCAACGCCTCCACGCCCTCGGTCCTCGCCGACACGGTGATCGCCGGCAACCGGATAGACCATCAAGACATCGGGATCTGGATCAGCCAGGCCGTCGGCACCCACGTTGGCGGGCGTGGCCTCAACCACGCCACGATCCCAGTCCAATGGGCGACGGCACCATGACCGGCCGCCTATGAGCTGCATGGGAACGTCACCTCCGCCGGGGAGGCGGCTCCAATGGATCGATCGGCCCTGTCACCGGTCATGCCACCCGAGCGATGATCGTCTGCATCTGTTCTGCTCACTACGACTGAATCCGAACCAGTGCCGGTTGCCGGCTGGCGGACGTGGTGCCGTGTCGGATGCGGTTCGATAGCGCTCGGCCTACCGGCGTCGGGCAGTCGGGCGGGCCGTTTGTTGGGCGCTCGGCGGAGCTGCGGGAACTGAGCGCGCTCGCCTCCAGGGCGGCCGGCGGGGGTCCCGCCGGAGCCGTGGTCGTCGGGACCCCCGGATTGGGCAAGTCACGGCTGCTCGCTGAAGTGGCCCGAACGCTGGAGTGGCCCCACCTGAGAGTGCAGGGCTACCAGAATGCCCGCGACATCGCCCTTGGCGCGGCGGGAGGACTGCTGCGCGAGTTGAGCCGCGTCCCCGGGGCGGGCGAGCGGCTCGACGCGCTTCTGGTCGGTGAGGCAGGAAGGCCCATGGCCCCCGAGTTCGTGCGCCTGTTCGAGATGGCGTTCCGGTGCGTGCTGGAGGCGGGACCGCTCGGCATCGTCGCCGACGACTTGCAGTGGAGTGACCGCGAGACGCTCTCGCTACTGCACTATCTGGTCGTGGCGGCCAACAGCGCGCGGGCGCCTTTGTTCGTGCTGTGCGCCAGCCGACCTGAGCGAGGGTCGACGTCGTTCGCCGCTCAGTGCGCCGAGGCCTTTTCGACCGAGCGCTTCACACAGATCGAGCTTGGGCCGCTCGACGAGCCCGACGGAGTCGAGCTGCTGAGCACGCTGGCGCCCGGCCTCGGCTTGAGCGGGGCCACCGAGCTGTGGCACCGGGCGTCGGGGTCGCCGTTCTGGATGACCGCGCTCGCCGCTGACCACGCGTCCGGCGACGACACTCGCCGCTCGCTGCAACACGTCATCCGGACACGCTGCGCCAACCTCGGCACGGACCCGGCAGCCATGTTCACGCTCTTGCTGGTGGCAGCCCAACCGCTCAGCATGGACGGGATCGGCGAGCTGCTGGGGTGGCCGGACGACCGGGTGAGAGGCGCGGCTGTGGAGCTCGTCAACCGGGCCCTCGTGCTTCAGGACGGTGCGACGGTCTCGATCGCTCACGACCTGATCCGCGAGACGGCTTCCCTGGAGCTCGCCGAGGACGCCAGGAGGCGAATGCACGGCCGCTTGGCTCGGTGGCTCGAAGCCTCGGCGGGCGAGAACGTCCGTCAGCTGTCGCGCGCCCTCGAGCACCGCGTGGCCTCGGGATTCGACGGAAACGATCTCGCCCTTCGGATCGCCCGTTCACCCCAGCGGCGGCTGGTCGGCAACGAGGGGCTGATGATGCTCGGCCAGATCGCCGACGCGGCCGGTGGTGCCCAAGGACAGGCCCTACGACAGCAGGTGGCCGCCCTGGCTTTCGAGATCGGAGACTGGGCGACGGCACTGGAGAGGTGGTCCGTGCTCGCCGACCGTGCGGCCTCCAGCGCCGAACGTGCTGGTGCGGCGCTGGCGGCAGCAGGGTCAGCTTTCAAGCTCGGGCGGTCTTTCGAAGTGCACGCGTATGCGGGCACCGTCCGAGACCTGGCCGCCGGCGACCCGGTACTGTCGATCGAGGCGGACTGTATGGACGCGCAGTCACTGCTGTGGCTGGAAGGTCTGGCGGGAGAGGCCCAGCCGCTCGTCGAGCACGCTATGGCGGTTGCGAGGATGCTGGTCGAAGGGGCGGGAGGAACGGCGGCTCTGGGGGACCGCGAGTCCGCCGCCTACGTCAGAGCTGTTCGCGTCAACCTCGACGCGGCGATACGTCGGGCGGATGCCGGCACGGTGCGCCAGTGTGCGGAGTTGATCCAGCGGGCAGCTCGAGACCCTGCCGAGGTTCTAGCAGCGGCTTCTGATGGCGTCTTCTCGATGCTGCAGTTCGAGGGGCTGCCGCGTTCCGCCGAGCCGCGGGCCAAACGGGCGCTGGAGGAATCGCGCCGGCTGACCATGCCCGGCCTCGAGGTGGAAGCCATCCACTGGGTGGGTTGGATCGCCCACCACCTCGGCCACCTCGACGAGGCGGCGGACCTTCTGCGCCAGACGGTAGCGCTAGCCGAGCGGATTGGCGCCCCCCGCCGCTTCACGATCCCGCAGCTGAGGGCGGTGCTGCACTCGATTGAAGCCAGCCGAACGGACTTCCTGTCGAACGTCAAGGCCATCGAGGGTCTGATCGCGGCCGAGAAGGACGCCCACTTTCGCCTCGTCATCCGAACTCTCCACATCGGGCTGGTCGGGCGCTTCTCGCCCCCGGGCGCTAGCGAGCTCGACTCGCTGAGGGACGCCATATCAGAGGACGCAGCGGTGGCTGGCTGCGGCAGGTGCCTTTGGGAATCGACTCTCCAGGCAGCGGAAGCCTCGGCGCGGATCGGTTCGCTGGCGGCCGCACAGGATGCGGTCGGCCGCTGGGACGCCACCCACCCCGATCCGCGCCCGGGGGGGCCGACCGCCCGGCGCGCCTACGTCGAGGCCCTACTCACCGCCCGGCGGGATCCGGGCGCAAGCGCCAGCCACTTCGCCGAGGCCGCCCACGCCGCCGAGTCGGTCGGATACAGGCTCATGCGGCTGTGGATCGATCTCGACGCCGCCGCTGCCGTCGCCCACCTCGACCGGACAGCCGCCGTCCGAGCCTTCGAGCAGGCGGCCTGCGAATCGCAGGGGATGGGGGCCCGGAGCGAGCTTCAGTTGGCCGAGGCCCGACTACGTGGCCTCGGAGTCCACACGTGGCGGAGAGGCCCGACCACCTCGCCGGCCACGCTCAGCCAGCGCGAACGCGACATCGCCGAAGCGGTGGGCAGGGGGGCGACCAACCCGGAGATCGCCGCCTCGCTGTTTCTGTCCCGCAAGACTGTCGAGCGCCACGTCTCACACATCCTGGCCAAGCTCTGCGTCCGCAATCGCGCCGAACTGGCCGCCCTGCTGGCCCACAACGATGAGGGAGCTGCCCGATGATCCCCTCCGACCGGGCTCTTAGGGTCAGCTCTCGATGGGACAGCTGGTACTGCTGGTGCCGACAGATCGGACCGACGTGCCGATCGGCTCGACGGCCATCGAGGCGCTCGCACGCCTCGGCGTAACGAGCGTCTCACTGGCGGCCGACTGTCACACCACAGCCATCATCCTTGAAGGCTGGGCGTTCGATCCCGCCCGGTCCGGGGCCGCCATCTTGGCTCTCGGCGGCTCCCCCGAGGAAACCCGAACGCTGCAGTCGATCGCACACATGGCGGTCTCGGCCGCCGCAAGCCAAGGAGGAACCCTTCCATGAACCCGAACAAGGCTCTACTGGCCGCAATCCCCGCGCTCACTCTCGCCGGAGCCTCGCTTCTCGGCGTCGGCACCGCGGCCGCGGCTCCCGGCCCCACCCCCAACCAGCTGACCGGTGCCGCCAACATGGTCAACATTCACGCCCTTTCCGGCATGATGAACGCCATGACGATCAACAACCCCAATGGCGATGCCGGCATGTGGTGCGCCGTCTACGTCACCAACGGAGTGGTCTCCCCAGGGACCTGCAAGCTCAAGCCCTGAGCTTCCTGTCCATTCGGGTTACGCGTCATGCCGCTCGAGACCGAAGGCTCTTCGGGTTCCCCCGTGGGGAGGGGCTGAGTACCGGATGACCTCGTAGGTCGACGCGGGGATCCACCACTTCGGGTCCGTGACCTCCGAGTCTTGCAGGCGACAAAGCCAGCGAGACCGGGGGCCACGGACAGATGGGCTGCAGTGGCGATGCGTGCGCACCGTTGGGCGTGGACGGCTTCGTCGGGCTCGCCACGACCGAGGAGAACGGCGAGTGGTACGTGCTCGTCGGGGCGACCCGACGAGCAGGGGGGTGCCCGAGTTGCGCAGTGATCGCACCGGCCAGGGGCGAAGCGTCGTCCAGGTGCCGGACCCTCCGATCTCCGGGTGCCCTGTGCGCCTCGTGCGGAAGCGGTGCCGGTGGCCCTGCCGGCACGCCGACTACGAGTGCCGGAGCTTCACCGAGGAGAGCGAGCTCATCGAGGGATCGCTCACGAGGAGCCAGCAACGGTGATCTGCCGACGCGTTTGGTGCTCAGTAGGCCGATGTCATCGCTCTTCGGGCAGACGCCGAGGTCCGTGGCTGGGAGGGCGGAGCAGGCCTTCGCGCCCGAGTCGCGTCCGACCCCGGAGCACCTTCGCCGGGTTGAGATGGGACAACGAGGCGGCGGAAGGGAACGACATCACCTCGAAGGCCGGTTGATCGCCGAGGACCTCGCGAACTTCGGGAACTTCCGCAGCCGTGCCCTCTCTAGGCCGGGCGACTCAACTTCAGGGTTCTCGACTCGACTGTGGCCAGATGCCGAGGAGGAGGGCTCACCCCGCGAGAACCGGAGGAGCACTGATCCCTCGAGCACGCCCTCCCGATGTCTTGCGACATCACACTCGAGCGGACGACGGGACTCGAACCCGCGACCCTCACCTTGGCAAGGTGATGCTCTACCAACTGAGCCACGTCCGCGTGAGAGGCCCATCGTAGCAATACCGCCGGCGGCGGCAAGCGTCACGGCACGTGGGATCCGCCCCGGCTGGCTCGACGGCTCACATGGCCGAGCGGGTCGGCAGGATCGTGCCGACCACCTCGCCGAAGCCGATGCGGACCCCGTCCTCGCCAGGTGCGGTGGCGGAGATCCGCACGGTGTCGCCGTCCTCGAGGAAGGCGCGCTCCGAGCCGTCGGCCAGGCGGACGGGTTCGCTGCCGTTCCAGGTGAGCTCGAGGAAGGAGCCCCATTCGCCCCGGGTCGACCCCGAGACGGTGCCGGAGGCGAACAGGTCCCCCGTGCGAACAGAGGCGCCGTTGACCGTCATGTGAGCCAGCTGCTGGGCGGCGGTCCAGTACATCTCCCGGAAGGCGGGGCGGGACACGACCGTCCCGTTCCACTCGATCTCGATGGCGAGGTCGAGCCCCCAGTCCTCGACGCAACGGAGATACTCGAGCGGCTCGGGCACCTGGCGGGGAGTGGGGATCCGGGCATGTTCGAGCGCGGCGAGGGGCACCACCCAGGGCGAGACCGAGGTGGCGAAGGACTTCCCGAGGAACGGCCCGAGTGGGGCGTACTCCCACGCCTGGATATCCCTGGCAGACCAGTCGTTCACGAGCACGAACCCGAAGGCATGCTCGGCAAAGGCGCTCGTCGGCACGGGCCGACCGAGCGCAGAGGGCACGCCGACGACCACGCCGACTTCCGCCTCGATGTCGAGCCGGACCGAGGGGCCGAAACTGGGCGCCGGCTCGGACGCCCCCTTTCGCTGGCCCTCGGGGCGGACGACCGGCGTACCGGAGGCGACAACCGTGCCCGAGCGTCCGTGGTAACCGATCGGCAGGTGCTTCCAATTCGGGGTGAGGGGCTCCCCGCCGGGACGGAGGATGCGCCCGACGTTGCTCGCGTGCTGTTCGGAGGCGTAGAAGTCGACGTAATCGGCCACCTCGAAGGGAAGATGGAGCTCGACCGCGGCCCGGGGGACGAGGTGTCGCTCGACCTCGTCGCGGTGCGCCTCGTCGGTGAGCAACTCGACGAGCCGTTGGCGGACCTTCCCCCACGCGACAGGGCCCCTCGCCATGAAGCTGTTGAGAGACGGGCGGTCGAAGACCTCGTCACCGGTGGCCGCCGCCAAGTCGAGGACCTGCTCGCCGATGGCAACGCCGACCCGGGGGCCACGGCCGGCCCCCGAGAAGACGCCGTAGGGAAGGTTCTGGACCGGGAAGTGCGAGCCGTCCTCGACGGGGACCCAGCTCCTCCTCATCGCGACGAGCCCGGCTCTGCGCACGCGAGCAGACCGAGGCGAAGGAGGTCCTCGACCGGCTCTGAGGTCGAGCACGAGCCGTAGGAGACGAACAGGCGCCTGGCTCTGCCAGCGAGGCCGGGCGGGGTGGCGACGGCCTCGTCGGCGAGAGACGCCGCCTCCTCGTTCCCGAGGGCCGAGACCACCTCTTCCAAGCTGGCACCGGCGACTGCCCGAACGGCCGCCACGGCGAGGTTCACAAAGCCGTGGTGGCGGAAGCCGGTGGCCGGGTCCTCGTGTCGCACCGCGTGGTGGAGGCCGGCTGTCGCCTTGAAGGCGACGCCCCGCTCGCTGCACGCGTGCACGAACGCTCCGAGCTCCGGAGGGGTCGGGAAGAGCTCTGGGCGAAGGCCGCCGCAGCGGACCTTCACGTGCCGGCCGGCGGCGGTGACCTCCTCGACGCCTGGCCCCCACCCGCCGGTCGCGGGCAGCTCGACGAACAGGGGAAGGCCCTCCGGCACCTCGGGGAGGGACCCGGCGAGTGGGCCTTCGATCCCGACGAGCTCGAGACGGGGATCGCGATCGACGGCGCCGCAGGCGGCTGCCACCTGTTCACTCGACAGCGGCGAGAAGATGAGGGACAGCTCGAGGTGGTCCTGCTCACCGAGCTCCCGCCTGAGCTCCTCGAGGCGGGCGGCGGGGCAGACGAACCGCCCACTCAACACGGGGCTCCCCGACCCGGCGTCCTCGAGGTGGCGGCGGAGCGCCGCCCCCATCGCCAGCTCTGCAGGCGGGAAGAGACCGGCGTCGTCGACTAGCCGCGAGAAGAGCGGCGGCACCGGGACCTCGTCGACGCGCTCGTGTGTCATGGGCGCCTCGGACTCTACCGCCGCGGGTACAACGAGACGGCGGAGCCGAGAAGCACCTCCCGGAGGAGTCGAACGACCTGGTCGCGCTCCGGCGGCCGAGCATGGATTGTCAGGGCTGCGGCCTGTGCCCCGAGGCCACCCAGACCGTCGTTCTTCGCGTCGGGCCGGGCGGCGGCCTTATCCACCGCGCTTTCGACGAGGCCGGAATCGACCGGAACGAGCTCGTTGTGACCAACGCCGTCGAGCACTCGAAATGGGCGCCGTCAGGCAGCAGGCGCCTCCACAGGACGCCATCGGCCCGCGAGAGGGGGGCCTGCCGGCCGTGGTTGCTGTCCGAGATCCACGCCGTCGCCCCGGCCCTCATGGTCGGCCTCGGCGCCACGGCCTGCCAGTCGCTGCTCGGCTGCGGCTTCCGGCTGTCGCTCCACCGGCACAAGATCGTCAAGGAACCGGGCGGTCTCCCCGTCGTGGCGCCGATCCAGCCCTTCGCCGTCCTGCGCATGACCGGAGCGGAGCAGAGCCACGCCTTCGACGGCCTTGTCGAGGACCTCCCCATCGCCTCCGCCGCGGTGTGAGGGGCCCGGCTCACTCCTCGCGCCGGGCGCGGCTCGGCGCGACCCTGCGGGGTTCATCCGGCATCTTCGGGTACTGCGGCGGCCAAGGGGCGTCCTGCAGGCCCGAGGAGCGGTCGGTAGCCGCCATCTCGAGAAGCGGCTCGAGTGACTGCGGGCGGGCGGCCATCTTCCCCCACGGGTCGCCGTGCTCGGTGAGATGGGCAGGGACGGTCGCGATGGTGAAGTCGTCAGGCTCGACGGTCCCGACCTCGGCCCAGGTGAGGGGCATGCTCACCTGGGCACCGGTGCGCGGCCGGACCGACCAGGCTCCAAAGACCGTCTTGTGCGGGGCGTTCTGGTTGAAGTCGACGAAGACGCGCTGGCCCCGCTCCTCCTTCCACCATGCGGCAGTGATGAGCAACGGGTGGCGGCGCTCCAGCTCGCGGGCGAGGGCGACGGCGCCGGCGCGCACCTCGACGGGGTCCCAGCGCGGCTCGAGGCGGACGAAGACGTGGATCCCCCTGTTGCCCGAGGTCTTCGGGTGCGACTCGAGGCCCAGCTCCTCGAGGAGGTCGTGCACCAGGAATGCCGCCTCCCGCACCTCCTCGATGCCCATACGCGGCTGGGGGTCGAGGTCGATGCGGAGCTCGTCGGCCACCTCGGGCCGGTCGGCGGTGAACGGCCAGAGGTGGAAGCCGAGACAGCCGAGGTTGACCGCCCAGAGCACGTGCGCCATGTCGGCGAGGACGAGGGCGTTCGAGGTGGTGCCGTTCGGGGTCGAGACGACGATGGTCTCTACCCAGTCGGGTGTTCCCCGTGGGACCCGCTTCTGGAACCATGACTTGCCGAGCGCCCCGTCGGGGAAGCGCTGGAGGAGGGCCGGGCGCCGGCCGGCGGCGGCCAGCAGCGGGGCCGCCACCGCGAGGTAGTAGTCGACGAGGCCGCCCTTGGTCGCCACCGCCCCGGGGAAGTAGACCTTGTCTGGGTTGGAGATCTCGAGCGTGCGCCCGGCGACCTCGACGAGTCGGCTCTCACTCGCGACCACCACCAAAGGCTAGAAGCCCGGCGGCTCGTCCGTGGCGACCGACGCGATGGCGCCTTGTCGAGCTCCTCTGGTACCCGGCCCGGGCTCTCCGTCGACGGGGCGGCAAGAGGCGGCTAGAGGGCAGCCTCGCGCAGCCATTCGTAGATCCGGCAGCGCTGGCCCACCTCGATCGTCGAGTGGTCGGCGCCCGCCACCATGTCGAGGGTGGCATGGCGGATCTGGCGTGCGAGCGCCCGCCCGTGCTCGGGCGTGACGGAGCGGTCCTTCGCCCCGTACACGAGGCTGACGGGCGCCCGGATGGCGTCGAGCGGGACATCCCAGTCGAGCAGGTAGGAGGCCCAGTCCTCCCACCAGCCCTCGTCGCCGGACTGCAGGCAGTCCGCCATCTGGCGGGCGAGGTGCTCGGCGAGGACCCGACCGTGCGCCTCGTCCGGTTCCGCGGCCTCACCCCACCGCTCGAGCCAGCCCTCCGGGCGGGCGAGCACACCCGCGAGCTCTTCCGCCTCGGCGCGGAAGTGCTCGCGGGCGACGGGGCGGTCCTCGAAGAACAGCTCGACCTCCCGGCGGTGCTCTGCCGACCACGAGGCGGCGAAGTCGAGGCCGGGGCTGCCGTACGGCGCAAGGCCAGCTTCCACGCAGCAGGCCGAGACCGCCTCGGGCAGGAGGGCCGCCGACGCGAGGGCGTAGGGACCGCCGCCCGAGACGCCGAGGACGCCGAAGCGCGACAGGCCGAGCCCCTCTACCAGCTGCTCCACCTCGGCGGCATAGGCCACGCTCCGGCCGGGGCGGGCCGGCGTCGTCCCGTAGCCCGGGCGGTCGTAGCTCACGAGGCGCAGATGGTGCCTCTCGAGCGCGTGGGCGGCGGCCGGCGGGAAGAGCAGGCGGGAACCCGGGCTGCCGGGGTGGACCACGACCGCCAGGAGGTCGTCTCCCCCGGCGACGACCTCGGCCGTGAGGGGCCCGCAAGCGCCGCCCACGACGCGCGCCTCGATGTCGACCGCCATCTGGCGCCCACCTAACGCAGCGCCAGGCGGACGGCGAGCGCGAAAGGGACCGCCGCCAGCACGAGGAGCGCCAACTCGAGGGTGAGCGGTGCCCCTGGGCGGGCGAACAGTGCCCGGTGCACCTCGACGACGGCGCCATGGGCCGCGGACGGACCGGCAGTCACGAGTCGGGGTAGGAACTCGGTGCCGATGAGGCCAGCCACGGCCGCCAGCGGCATGACGAAGACGGGACCGACGGCGAAGACGGCAAGCGCCCCTGCACCGAGGGCGAAGACGAGGGTCCCGCTCGCGACGCCGTGTGGCAGGTAGCCGAAGGCCGCCACGCCGACGGCGACCACGAGTAGGCCGATCACCAGCCGGAGGCGGCTGGCCGCGGCGGCAGCGAGAACGAGCAGGAGGGCCGTCACGCCTGGGACGAGGACTGTGAGCAGCCCGAAGACCCCCTGGACAGCCCTGCGCGGTGCACCCTGGTGGGCGACCGCGCGGACGATGGCGGATCCCGCCGACCCGACGACCCGTTCGGCGCTCTCGGCCAGGCTGGCTGCCGCGCCGGCGAGGTAGGGCGCGTGTCCGAGGCCGAGGGCGACGCCGGCTGCCGCTCCGGCGAGGAACCAGAACCGGCCCCTCACGGCTCCTCCAGCAAGGCGGAGCTCAGCGCTCTTCTTCCTCGGGGACCTCTTCGATCGACTGCTCGAGCCAGTCGGCCTCGGGCACGTCGTCCCCTCTCGGCGCAGGCACGAAGACCTGCCGTTCCTCCACGACCTCGGACTGTTCCTGCTCGTCGGCCTCGGCTGCCTTGTCGACCGTGTCGTGCTCGCTCATTCGGACAGCTCCTTTGAACCGGGCGATCCACCATAGCGAGCCCGCCGGGGAAAGGGGACTCTGAACCTTCCCCCTCCACCGGGCCCGTAGGAGGCCCTCCTCAACGTCCGGGGCGGGGGCCAACCTCGCCGCCGTGGGCCGGCGCTACCGCGCCCACGCGTCGACCGATCTCTCGCAGGCATCGGCACGATCGCGGCGCGTTCTTCCCGAGGCCGTCGCCGTGCGCCTCTCGGACTTCGAGACGAACGCGTACTCCAGCCTCTCCGTCGGGGCGGCGTCCGAACCGGGCGAGGACAACCTGCTGCTCGGCTCAGGCGCCCGCTACGCCCACCCGCGCCACGAGGAAGGCTTCTGCCCGGATGCCGGAGGCTCCCCCAGGTTCGCGAGGAGACGGGCCTCCCCAACCTCGCCCTCATGGTGCCGTACCTCCCGAGGCTCGGCGAGGCGGACACCGTGCTGGCCGGCATGGCCGAGGAGGGGCTCGCGAGGGGAGGGATCGGCCCCGGATCTTCGCCTCTGTGGAGCCCGCGGACGACGCCGTCCTCGTTGGCCGGTTCGCCGCCCTCCGACGGCTCCTCCATCGGCTCGAAGCGAGCTGACCCAGCTGACGCTCCGCTCGACCACGACAGCGGGCTCGTGGCTTCGACCGCGACGAGTCGACAAGGACGTGAAGGAGATGATCCGCCTTGCGGTCGAGGGGTGCAGGCGAAAGGGCATCAACTTCGGACTGTGCGTCCAGACCTCTCGGACGTGGCCGAGCTCCTCCTCGAGGTCGGGATCGACTCGACGAGCCTCAACTCCGGACACGCTGGTGGGCCGGGCTCGTGCCCGAGGTCGAGAGGCGGCTCAGGGGGATCCGTGCGGCACGAGGCGGCCCCACCCGTCGCGAGCCGGTCCGCCGGGCCGGTGTGACACCGTATGGGGATCGTGGACCGGACAAAGCAACCGCTCGTGCCCGAGGCCGCAGGGCCGCCGCTCGCGCTGCGGCACTGGCGGGACCGCTCGGTGCTGGTGGTCGCCCTCGTCGCGGTTGCCTCCGGGTTCGGTCAGTTCGGCGCCGTCGCAGCCCTCGGCGACGTCGCTCGGAGCTTCGGCCACGTGGTCCCCGGAGCAACCGTCGCCGACCAGGCGGGGCTGTCGGGCACCGAGCTCGGCGTGGGCCTGGCCATCATCCGCCTTGCCTCACTCGGCGGCATGCCGCTCTCGGGCCTGGCGGACCGGCTCGGGAGGCGCCGCATGCTCCTGTGGACCCTCGCCACCGGTCTCGTTCTCACCGCCGTAGCGGCGATCAGCCCCTCCTATTGGGCTTTCGTCATCATCTTCGCCTCCGGGCGGCCGATGCTGAGCGCCACCAACGCCCTCGCCCAGGTCATCGCGGCCGAGCAGACGGCGAGCTCCGACCGGGCCAAGGCCGTCGCCCTCGTGGCGGCCGGCTACGGGGTCGGCGCCGGGCTGATCGCCATCGTGCACAGCCTCTTCCTCCACGCCCTCGGCTTCCGGGGCCTGTTCGCGCTGGCCCTCATCCCCCTCGTCGCCACCCAGCTCGTGCGAGGCGCGGTTCCCGAGCCGGCGCGCTTCCAGGTGGCTGCGACCGAGGCTGTCCATCCCATGCCGGTGCTCGGAGTCGTCGGTGAGCGCCTCCGGCGCTTCCCCGTCGTCGTGGCGCTCAGCTTCGCGATCTCGGTCATCACTGGGCCGGCCAACACCTTCGTGTTCCTCTACGCCCAGAGCTTCGTCCACCTCGGCGGCGGCGCCACCGCCCTCATGGTGGTCGGTGCAGGGGTGGCAGGGCTCGTGGGCCTTCTCGCCGGCCGGTTCCTCGCCGATCGGGTCGGCCGGCGGGTGACGGCCGCGGCCGGCATGGTGGCGGTCGCCTGCTTCGGGGTGATCGCCTACTCGGGCGGAAGAACGGCGCTCGTGACCGGTTACATCCTCGGTGTGCTGGCTGGCTCCGTGCTCGCCCCGGGGCTCGGCGCGCTCGTGAACGAGCTCTTCCCGACCGCCGTGCGGGCGTCGGTGGCGGGCTGGGTGGTCGCCGCCGGGGTGATCGGGGCTGTCGTCGGGCTCGTGATCTTCGGTGCCGTGGCAGACGTTGACAACCGCTTCGGCCTCTCCGCCATGGTCACCTTCCTCCCGGCCGCGGCGGCCGCCGGGCTGTTCGCCCTCCTGCCCGAGACGCGGGGACACGAGCCGGAGGAGATGAGCGAGCGGCGGCCCAACGGCTCAGGCTGACCCGGCGCGAGAAGCCGCCGGGTGATTCACTCGAGGGTGATGAGCCCGTAGTGGCCGTCGTAACGGCGGTAGAGGACCGCTCCCCTCGAGCCCGGACCGGTCGTGAAGAAGATGAAGTGCTCCGCTCCGGCGTCGAGCCGCTCGATGGCCGCCTCCAAGGTGAGCTCCGGCGCGGGCAGCTCGCTGAGCTCGAACCGGTGGACGCTCGTCGGCTGGGGACTGCTCCGGCGCGCCCGCTGGAGGCGCAGCGAGCCGTCCTCGAGGCGCTCGAGGAGGCAGTCCTGGCCCGAGTCGAGATCGTGGAAGAGGTGGAAGCCGTAGTCGAGCTGGTCGAGATCGAGAACCGCCTCGTCGACGGTCTCCTCGCTGGCGGCGAAGGCCTTGTGTCGGACGAGCTGGCGCTCCTCGACCGGCCGGTCGAAGTACGACGGCCGGTGGGCCGGCAGGTCGCCGTGGCGCCACTCGCCGGGGGGCGGCTCGTGGGCGGCATGGCGCTTCAGAACCCTTGTGCGCTCGTACTCGTGCTCGAGCTTGTAGGAGAGCCGGTCGACGAGTAGGTCGATCGCCTCGGTGAGGGAGTGGGCGGCCACGTGCCCGCGGAGCACGCGGCCCCCGAGGTCGAGGCTCCCCTGTGCCGTCGCCGGCCGCTCCAGGGACCGGTGTGCCGTCACGGCGAGCTTCACCCGCGCATGCAGGACGGGCACCTGCGAACCAGCCATGAGCCGCGCAACTCGGTGGCGGACGTAGGCGACGTCGTCCTCGTCCGCCTGGTCGCGGGTGAGGATCGTCATCGCCACCTCCGGCCCGAGGCCCTCGCTTTCGAGTGGAACGGTCGCCACGGTCTGCGGGGACGCCTTTCCGATCCACTGCTCGGCGATGAGACCGTCGTGCACCCTGCTGCGGACCCCCAGCGCCGTCTCGCTGGCCCGGGTCGGCTCCCAGCTGGCAATGACGGCGTCACCGTCCATCCGCAGCTTTGGTAGGACGCCACGGTCGAAGACGCGCATGCTCTCGACCAGGCCCGAGATGTGCCGGTGCCCCTTCAGCACCTCGCCGTCGAGCGAGATGACGGCGTCGGGGGCGTAGAGAGAGAGCGCCTCCGCGAGTTCGCCGGCGGCCACGTGGCGCGCCCACTGCCCGACGAGGCGGAGGGGATGGCGCTCGAAGGACGAGAAGACGGCCGGGCGGCGTGAGCTCGGGTCGCTCCTCGGGCGGGACGCCTTGTCGACGGTTCGCGGGGGCCGGTCGCCCGATCGCTCGTGGCCGTCAGGCACCGGTCAGTCCGAGCGCCACCGTGGCCGGTGGGCCGGTGACG
>JAJZZB010000149.1 GCA_021797795.1 Actinomycetes bacterium
GCATGGCCTTCGGCCGCCCCCCCGGCCAGGTCGACCGGTGGGCGAAGCAGATCGAGCGGTGGGGATCGCTCGGGGGCGAGCGGGCGCTCGCCGGGGACCGGAGCGGGCACTGGTCGTGGTGGTCGGGGCAGGTCGCACGGGAGCTCGCCGCCCGCCCGGGCCGTGACGATGTCGCCCTCGAGCCCCACCCCGCCGGCGAGGCCCCGGCGGGGGGTGCGATCCCGCCCACCGTCCTCGCAGCGGCCGTCGAGCTCGAGGGCTTCCCCCGCCACCTCGGGATCCACCCGGGCGGGATGGTGATCTGCGACCGCCCCGTCTCGGAGGTCTGCCCGGTCGAGTGGGCGCGGATGGAGAACCGGAGCGTGCTCCAGTGGGACAAGGACGACTGCGCGGCCGTCGGTCTCGTGAAGTTCGACCTCCTCGGGCTCGGGATGCTCGAGGTCCTCCACCGGGCGATCGACCTCGTCGCCTCGTACCACGGCGTCGAGCTCGACATGGCGGCGATCCCCCAGGACGGGGCTGTCTACGAGATGCTCTCGCGTGGGGACTCGGTCGGCGTCTTCCAGGTGGAGAGCCGGGCCCAGATGGCGACGCTGCCGCGGCTCCAGCCGAGGACCTTCTACGACCTCGTCGTCGAGGTCGCCCTCATCCGCCCTGGCCCCATCCAGGGCGGGTCGGTCCACCCCTACCTCCGCCGGCGCAGCGGCTCGGAGCCGGTGAGCTACCTCCACCCCGTCTTCGAGCGGAGCTTGCACAAGACCCTCGGCGTCCCGCTGTTCCAGGAGCAGCTGATGGAGATGGCGATCGACGCCGCCGGCTTCAGCGCGGCCGAGGCGGACCAGCTCCGCCAGGCGATGGGGGCCAAGCGCTCGGCCGCCCGGATGGAGCGGCTGCGCGGGCGCCTGTTCGCAGGCATGGCCGAGCGCGGGATCACCGGTGCCCTCGCCGAGCAGATCTGGGACCAGCTCCGTGCCTTTGCGAACTTCGGCTTCCCCGAGAGCCACTCGGTCTCGTTCGCCTACCTCGTCTACGTGAGCGCCTGGCTGAAGCTGCACTACCCGGCAGCCTTCCTCGCCGCCCTGCTCAACTCCCAGCCGATGGGCTTCTGGGCGCCCCACAGCCTCGTGGCCGACGCCCGCCGGCACCAGGTGGTCGTGAGGGGCCCGGAGGTGAACGAGAGCGAGGCGCTCGCCTCGCTCGAGCCGGTGGGGCCGGGCACGCCCGAGACAGAGCCGGCCGTCCGCCTCGGCATCGCCTCGGTGAAGGGGATCGGCGACGAGCTGGCGGGAAGGATCGCCGCCGGCCGGCCGTACGAGGACCTGGAGGACCTCGCCCGGCGGACGGGGGCCGGACGGGTGGCCCTCGAGGCGCTCTCCACAGCCGGGGCCATCTCGGGCCTCACGCGCCGGGAGGCGCTCTGGGTCTCCGGGGCGGCGGCCGAGTCCCGCCCCGACCGCCTTCCGGGGACGGTCGTCGGGACGGTGCCGCCCCGTCTCGCCGACATGACCGAGTACGAGGAGCTCGCCGCCGATCTCTCGACCCTCGGCCTGTCGCCCTCCCGCTCGCCGATGTCACTCGCCCGCCCGGCGCTCGCCGCCCGCGGCGTGAGGGCCATCGCAGAGCTCGGCGGGGTGGAGGACGGGGACAAGGTGACGGTCGCCGGCATCGTCACCCACCGCCAGCGCCCGGCGACTGCAGGAGGGGTCACCTTCTTGAACCTCGAGGACGAGACCGGCCTCGTGAACGTCGTCTGCTCGACCGGGCTCTGGGTCCGCTACCGAAGCGTGGCGCGCTCCGCCGTCGTCATGCTGGTGCGGGGCCGCCTCGAGCGGGCGGACGGGGGCAACCGGGAGGCGCTCTCCTCGGCCAACCTCGTCGCCGAGCACCTGGAGGAGGTCGACGTGCCCGCCCTGTCGCTCTCCTCCCGGGACTTCCGCTGAGCTACAGCTGCTCGCGCACCCCCGCCTCGTGCTCCACGGAGGCCACCTGGGCGAGGGCGTCGCCCTGAAGGGCCCGTTTCCCGCCGGCGAAGCGCCCGACCGGGAGCACGGTGCGGTTCTGGGCGCTCTCGATGTCGACCGCGACGGCGGCGTACAGGGCGAGGGCGGCGAGGGCGACCCCCTCCCAGCCGGACGCCTGGCGCACGGCGAGGCTGCCGGTGCGCTCGTAGATGCCGGTGAGGCAGAAGCGGACGACCGTCCCCGCCATGACGAGGGCGGGGACCAGCTTGGAGTGCAGCGAGACCACGACCGCAGACACGAGGGCCGCCGAGGCGACGAAGAGGAACAGGGCGACTGCCTGGCTGCGGGACCCCGGGGCGGAGGTGAGCAGCAGCAGGCCGAGGGTGAGCCAGGCGCCCGACTGGACCCCGATGCCGGAGGCGACGACGGCGTCGCGCCCGAGGAAGCCGAAGACCGTGGCAGTGGCCTGGAGGGGGAAGGCGAAGGCGACGAGGACGATGGCGACCTGGTGCTGCTCGCTCGAGGGGACCCAGCCGAGGTCGAGGCCGGCGAGCGAGATCGTGGCGACGGTGAGGCCGAGGAAGCCGAGAGGGAGGGGATTGCCGATCGGGCGGAGGAAGACCGAGGATCCCCGCGGTGTGAAGCGGCCGTCGCTCTCTGTCGTCATGGCTCTCGTCTGCCCCCGCGCCGCACCGCCAAAACGTACGCGTCCGCCATGGGCGAGAGCAGGTCTGTGCATCCGTGCACTAACTTCGCGCCGTGAGCGTGGTGATCTTCGAGGCCGCCGACGCGCGGTCGTTCTCGCAGTTCGAGAGCCTGGTGCGCGAGTACATGGACTCGCTCTCGTTCTCGCTCGACTTCCAGGACACCGACCGGGAGCTGGCCTCGCTCGCGCACGAGTACGGGCCGCCTTCGGGGGCGGCCCTTCTGGCCGTCGAGGGCGACCGGGCCCTCGGCTGCGTCGGAGTCCGGCGCCTCGAGGACGAGGTGGCCGAGCTGAAGCGGATGTACGTGCTTCACGAGGCGAGGGGTCGGGGCATCGGCCGGCGGTTGTGCGACGCGGCCCTCGAGGTCGCCCGGCGTCTCGGCTACGCCTCGATCCGCCTCGACACCGTCGCCGAGATGGCGGCCGCCGTCCGCGTCTACGAGGCGGCCAGCTTCCACGCGATCCCGCCCTACCGGGAGAACCCGCTCCCGACGGCCCGCTTCTACGAACGCGCCCTCTCCGACGACATCGCCGTCCCCGAGGGGGCGGCCTGATGCACGGGTTCTACCGCGGCCTCGGCCGCGTGACCGTCAAGTACCGCTGGCTGATCGTGGTCGTCTGGCTGCTCGGGACCGTCGCCCTCGTCCGGGCCCTGCCGTCGCTCGCCAGCCAGGTCAACAACCAGAACACCGCCTTCCTGCCGGCGAACGCCCCCGACGTCCGGGCGGCCGTGCTGGCCCAGCCGCTCCTCGGCAGGGCGAGGGCCGAGCCGGTCCTCATCGTCGCCCGGGCGGCCCACGGGTCCCTGACCCCGGTCGATCTCGGGGCGATCCAGCGCGAGGCGTCCCTCGTGAAGAGGCTGAAGGGCGTCCAGCGGGTCGAGTTCTTCGGGGAGGCGCCGACTCACAAGGCCGTCCTCCTGAGCGCCATGTCGACCGCGGCCGGTTTCGACCCCCAGGTGGCGAGGACCCTCGTCTTCTCCGTCATCAGGTCCTTCCGCGCCGTCGCCCCACCGCCTGGCCTCAGGTTCTACGTCACCGGCCAGGTGGCCGACGGCGTCTACCAGAACGCCCAGGCGCGCACGACCGGCGCGCAGACCCAGGCCCTCTCGATCGTGTTCATCGTCCTCCTCCTGCTCGTGATCTTCCGCTCGCTTCTCGCGCCCTTCGTCACCCTGCTGCCGCCGGCGCTCGTCCTCACGGTGTCGGGCTCGATCATCGGCGAGATCGCCTCGCACGGGATCCTCAAGGTCTCCGAGGTGACCCAGCTGCTGCTCATCGTCCTCATCCTCGGAGCCGGGACGGACTACGGCCTCTTCCTCGTCTACCGGGTGCGCGAGGGGCTGCGCAACGGGCTCGATCCGAAAGAGGCCGTCTCCCTCGCGATCGAGCGCGTCGGCGAGTCCATCACCGCCTCTGCGGGCACGGTGGTCATCGCCCTGCTCACCCTCACGCTCGCGAGCTTCGGCATCTACCACGATCTCGGCATCCCGCTCGCCATCGGCATCGCGACGATGCTGCTCGCCGGCCTCACCCTGCTCCCCGCCCTCCTCGCCATCCTCGGGCGGGCGGTGTTCTGGCCGACACGGCCGAAGGCGGGCCAGGACAAGGTCGGGCTGTGGGGCAGGGTCGCCAGCCGGATCGTCTCCCGGCCGGTCCCGACGTTGCTCACCGGGCTCGTCGCGTTCGGCGCACTGGCGGCAGGGGTCTTCTGGTACAACCCCTCGGGCTTCGGGGGGGCGCAGTCGGCGCCCCCCGGCACGCCTGCCGCCCTCGGCGACGCGGTCGTGCAGTCCAACTTCCGCCGGGCGAGCTCGAACCCGACGAACCTCGTGGTGGAGCTCCCGAGGTCCGCCTACAGCGATCCCGGCCAGCTGGTGCGGATCGAGTCGGCGCTCCGCAGGAGCGGTCTGTTCACGACGATCGACACGGCTCTCGGACCGACGGGCTCGCCGATCCCACCGGCGGAGCTGACGGCGCTGCACCGCGCCCTCGGTTCGCCGAAGTCCCTCACGCCGCTCCCGCCGGCGGGCTCGAAGGTCCCTCTCTCGCTCTACGAGCTCTACCGGGCGGACGCCCAGTACGTGAGCCCGAACGGGCGGATCGTGCAGTACGCGGTTGGCCTGGCGGCGGGTGATCCGGGCGGCACCCCGGCGCTCGACGCCGTCCCGGCCATCCGGACCGCCCTGGCGGAGGCCGCCCGGTCGGTGCACGCCACGGACTGGGGCGTCGCCGGGGAGGCGGCCGCCCTCGCCGACATCTCCTCGACCTCGGACGCCGACCTCGTCCACATCATCCCGCTGGCGGCCATCGCGATCGCGATCCTGCTGGCACTCGTGCTGCGGAGCCTCGTGGCGCCCCTCTACCTCATCTTCAGCGTGGTGCTCAGCTACCTCGCCGCCCTCGGCTTGGCCACGATCGTCTTCGTGAAGCTCGGTGGGTCGGGCGGCCTCACCTTTCTCTTACCCTTCCTCATGTTCGTCTTCCTGCTCGCTCTCGGGGAGGACTACAACATCCTCGTCATGACTCGCATCCGGGAGGAGGCGCACGACCACCGCCTCGGGCAGGCGGTCATCCGGGCCATCGCGGCGTCCGGCCCGACGATCACCTCCGCCGGCCTCGTGCTCGCCGGCAGCTTCGGCGTCCTCGCGTTCGCCGGCTCGACCGGGCCGGGCGGCGGGCAGGTACGTGACATCGGGGTCGGCCTAGCCTTCGGCATCCTCATGGACACCTTCCTCGTGCGGACCCTCCTCGTCCCCTCGACCGTCGTGCTGCTCGGCCGCTGGAACTGGTGGCCCCGGCACGTCGAGGCCGGCATGGGCTACCCGGGGACCGAGCAGTACCGCCACTGGACCCTGCGGCGCCACGCCGGTGCCGAGGGCGCAGTCCCCACCAACGGCTCTGCGGCCGCCGTTGCGGTCCCCGAGCCGGAGGGACCGGCCAAGCCGGAGTAGGGCCTGGACCGGGCCACTCACCCCTCCGGGCCAGATCTCCTGGTCCCGGGCGGACCTGCAGGCTCAGTGGTGCCCCGGCCGGTCGTCGTGCCGGCCGAGCAGCACGGCGCACTTTTGAGGGACGCGAGGGGAGAGCACCCCGGGGAAAGCTCCCGAGGAAGCCGCCGGTGGGGGGTCCTGTGCCCTGCCCGGAGGCACCGCAGCGCTGCAATCCTCGAGACCTGCACCGGGGCGCCGGCCGACCTCCGAAATACCGGCGCCCCCGCCTCGCCACAGGTTGCGGCACCTGGCGCCGTCCGGCGCGGAAGTGGCCGGTCGAGGCGACCGCCTGCGGGCCGACGATCGCGGACTGCAGCCCAGAAGAGCCGAGGGCCGGCGCCGCCCGGCAGTCGATGCGCCCGCTCAGGCCGCCTTGCCGACCCGGCGCTTCCAGACCTCCACCTTCTCCTTCCAGGTGGCGGCCGACGCCTTCACGAAGTTGGAGGAGGTGGACGGGAGGGACTCGACGAAGGAGGGGTCGAGCGTTCCGCCCGCCTTCTCGTCGAAGATGCCGTGGCTGCCGTGGTCCTTCGTCTCGTCGACCGGGCGGCGGAGGTTCACCTGGCGGTCGGGCTCGACGGGCATGGAGGTGAGCTGGGTGTTCCAGGCGCCGATGGCGGCGTACTGGTTGCCGAGACCCGGCGCCGCCCGGCTGGCGAGCACGAGCAGCTTGTTCCAGACGCCGACGATCTTCTCCCGCCGGCCGTCGAGGGCGGCCTCGACGATGAAGCTCGCCGGGATCTCCGGCTCGTAGATCGGGGGCACCGGCTGGGGGTGGTGCTCCATGGTGGTCTGGCTCCAGTCGAACTGCGGGGTGTTGACCGCCGGCAGGTGGACCATCGAGAGCCGGATGTTGCTCCGTTCGTGGATGAGCTCGGCCCGGGTCGACTCGAAAAAGCCGCGGCAGGCGAACTTGGATGAGCAGTAGGCCGCCTGCAGCGGGATGCCGATGAAGGCGAGCGCAGAGCCGACGTTGACGATCGTCCCGCGGTCCCGGGGCTTCATCTTCTCGAGCGCCACCATCGTCCCCCAGACCTGCCCGAAGAAGGTGACCTCGACCGCCCGCTTGAAGTCGGCCGGCTCGATCTCACCGACGGGGGCGAAGACGGTCGTCATGGCGTCGTTCACCCACACCTCGATCGGGCCGAGGCTCTCCTCGATGGTGTCGGCCGCCCGTGCGACCTGTTCGAAGTCGGCCACGTCGACCGAGATGGGGAGCGCCCTGCCCCCGGCCGCCTCCACGTCGTGGACGGCGCCCTCGAGGCCGGCGTCACCCCTCGCGAGGAGGGCGACGTCGAAGCCGGCCTCGGCGAATCGGGAGGCGGTCGCCCGCCCCACGCCGCCGGTCGCCCCGGTGACGACGGCCACGGGGCGCGTCCCGACGGAGTCGCGCGCTTTCGGTCCGAGGGTGTCGACGACCCTCTTGGTCTGCCCCTCGGCGAGGGCCCACGAGAGCGCTCCCGCACCCTTTCGCAGGGTGGAGCGGGCCTTTGATCTCACCTTCGCATTGTCAGGGCTCACTGTGCCGCCTCCGCAGTGTCGCGTCGGGCCCGCCGCTGCACGCCAAGCGGGACATGGGTGTAAAGGGCCTCCCGGGGCGGTGCCTGGGCCACCTCGGGAGGTTCCGGCATGAGGTACCGGGCTGGCCGAGCGTGCTCGGCCGTCGGCCGCTCGGCGTTGCAGGCCGAGGAGAGCTTCCAGAGCATCCGGACGAAGTTGGTCTGGAAGTGGGCGAGGTGGCGCCCCGCCATGCCGGCCGTGCGGGCGAGCGACCCCTGGCGCCGAGGTGCTCGCGGGCGAGCACGGACTGGGTCCTCACGAGCTCGGAGTGGAGGTGCTCGAGCGGCGGCCGGGCCGGCAGCACGGCGTGCCGGACGTCGAGGAGGCGGTGGCCGCGCGTCGTGAGCCGCCGGGCCGTCGTGAGCCAGGTCTCGGTGCCCGGATAGGGCGTCTGGAGCGTGATGCTGATGATCTCGGGGACCGACGTGGCGAGTCGGCGCACCGACTCGAAGCTGGACTCGTCCCAGTCGGGGTCGGCGGCGATCTCGATCGCCACGTCGAGGCCGATGGAGCGGGCGAGCCCGAGGGCCCTCCGGTCGGTGTCCGCCG
>JAJZZB010000150.1 GCA_021797795.1 Actinomycetes bacterium
GGGGATCTCGTAGACGCCTGGCCCCTCCACGGGGACGAAGGGGAATGGCTCGGCATCGGTCAGCATGGGTGGCGTCGGACCGGCATCGCCGCGCATCGGGTGCCAGTGTGGCGGCCAGTGCTGGTGGCGCACGAGCGGGCGCAGGAAGGGGTGGCCGACCGGCTCGATGCCGAACAGGTCGGCCAGTTCTCGCTCGAAGCGGCTGGCGGGGAAGGACAGGGCGGCGAGCGACGGGACGGCGGGGTGGGCCGGGTCCAGCCGGACCTGCAACTCGACCCGCCGATCGGGCGGCCCGGCGCAGAAGGCGTACACCACCCGCAGGGCGTGCCCGTCGTCGTGCCCGGCGACCAGGGCGAGACGGAAGCCGGCATGGAGGAGCTCCCGCGCTCGGGTAGGGAGGTCGCCGGTGGCGATGAGCTCGCTGGTGCGCTGCGGCGCGGGGTCCGCCAGCCGGTGGGGCGTCACCTGACGACGACCCGGGCGGCGGCGGCGAGCAGCGACTGGAGCGGCCATGCGGACAGCCCGAAGGCGGCGCAGGCGACGAGGCCGCCGACGAGCGGGATGCCGACCAGGCGCGATGTCGCCGAGGGGCGCGCGTCCGGGCCGCCGCCGAGGAGGAGGTGGCGCCCGTGCGCCATCACGGCGGCGAAGATGACGGCCATCGCCAGGAGCGACAGACCCGCTGCCCAGCCGAGCCCGACCGCCAGCTCGCCCCGGATCATGTTGAGCTCGCTCACGAACAGGCTGAACGGCGGCAGGCCCAACAGGGCGACGAGGCCGAAGCCGAAGATCCCGCCGAGCAGCGGCCGGCGGGCGAGGAGGGCGGCGATGCCGTCGATCTCACTGGTGCCTTCGACCAGGAGGATCTCGCCAGAAGCGAGGAAGAGCACGGCCTTGGCCAGTCCGTGGCCAAGGATGTGCAGCAGGACCGCGGCGATGGCGAGCGTGGTGCCTGCGGCCGCGCCCAGGGCGATGAGGCCCATGTGCTCGATGCTGTGGTACGCCAGCATCCGTTTGACGTCGCGCTGCGTGAGGAGCAGTGAGGCGGCCACGAGGAGGGACGCGAGGCCCATGATCACGAAGAGGGTGCGGGTGTAGCCGGGTCCGAGCGCCCCGTCAGCGACCACTTTGAAGCGCAGGAGCGCGTAGAAGGCGACGGTGAGCAGCACGCCTGACATGAGGGCCGACACCGGGGCGGGTGCCTGGCTGTGGGCGTCGGGCAGCCAGCTGTGCATGGGGGCGAGCCCGACCTTGGTGCCGTAGCCCAGGACCAGGAGCGCCATGGCGAGGCGCACGACAGCCGGATCGAGGTGGTGCGATGCGTGCACGAGCGAGGTCCAGTCGAGCACGGAGGCACCTGTCGGGTGCCCGGGCACGTGGAGGGCGGCGAAGTAGACGAGCACGGTGCCGAGGAACGCCAGCGCGATGCCGACCGAGCAGATGAGGACGTACTTCCACGAGGCCTCGAGAGCCTTGTCGCTCCGGCGGTGGCCGACGAGGAAGGTGGTGGCGATCGTCGTCGCCTCGACCGCCACCCACAGTGCCCCGAGGTTGGCGGCGAGGACCGCCGCCAGCATGGAGGTGATGAACGCCTGGACGAGGAAGCTGTAGAGCGAGGCGTGCCGCGCGCCGTGCTCGCCGCGGGCGATCTCCGCCTCGAGGTAGCGGATCGACTGGATCGACGCCAGGAGCGAGATGACGCCGATCACCACGACCATGAAGGCGCTCAGGGCATCGGCGCGGAGGGCGCCGTCGAGTCCGCTGGCCACGTGGTGCCGGCTGGCCTGGGCGGCGAGGGCGATGCCGAGGCCGAGCACGACGGCGTCGGCCAGTGCCATCGCCCAACCGACGGCGCGGCGCCAGGGGAGCGCGGCGGCCAGGACACCGGCGGCCAGTGGGACGGCGAGGAGTGCGGACACGATCATCAGTCGTGGAGCTCCCGGAGCTGGTCGAGGTCGACGTGTCCGAATCGTGCCCGCATCGTGGTGGCGAGAACCTGGAGCACGACCACGACCAGGAGGACGTCCAGGGAGGTACCCAGCTCGACGAGGAGCGGCACCCCGGCAGTGAGGAGGAACGCCAGGAGGGCCACCCCGTTGTCGACGAGCAGCAGCCCGACGATCTGGGAGACGGCCTTCCTCCGGGTGACGAGCACGAAGAACCCGACGAGCACGGTGGCGAGCCCGAGCGGTGCCAGGCGGGTGAGCGGATCGGGCATGAGCGCGGTGAGCTGGCCGGCCACCAGGTAGGAGAGGATGACGAGGCCGGCGGCGGCGACGAGGGAAGCGGGGACGTTCACGAGGGGCGCCGTTTCCCGGCTCCCGGGGTCGGCGCGCACCACCCGAGCGAGCAGGCCGGGGATGACCAGCCCCTTGGTGACCAGCACGACGCCGGCGACGACGCCCAGGCCGACGTCGCCGCCGGTGGCGGCGAGGATGGCGGCCAGGGCCGCCAGCGCGATGCCCTGGAGCGCCAGCACGGAGGTGAGGGAGCGCAGGTCCTTCCGCCAGAGGGCGAGGATGGCACCGGCGAGCACCACCCCGGCAGCCAGCTCCACCCCGTCGAGCGCAGAACCGGAGATCATCGGGCCACCAGTCCGGTCGTCACGGCCACCACGGCGAGGACGAAGCCGCCGGCCAGGAGCTCGGGAACCCGGAAGAGCCGGACCTTCGCCGTCGAGACCTCGACGAGGGCGATGAGCGTGGCGATGGCTGCGGCCTTGGCGCCGAGAGCGACGAGCCCGACCAGCACGGCGAGCGGCCCGCCGGACCCGCCGATGCCCCAGGGGAAGAACAGGTTGGCGACCAGCCCGAGCAGAAGGCCGAGGCGCATCGCCTCGCCCAGGGTGACGAGAGCGAGGTCGGTTCCTGCGTACTCGAGGATCATCGCCTCGTGGATCATGGTGAGCTCGAGGTGCGTCGAGGGGTTGTCGACCGGGATCCGGCCCGTCTCGGCGATGACCACGACGACGAGGGCGACGAGGGCGAGGAGCCGCTGCGGGCTGGCCAGCCATCCGGGGTGGGCCAGGCTGGCGGCGACGATGTCCGGCAGGTTGGACGAGTGGGCCTGGACGGCGAGGGCCAGGATCGCGACGAGCAGCGCCGGCTCGGAGATGGCGCCGATGGTCATGGCCCGGCTCGATCCCATGCCGCCGAACGCGGTGCCGGCATCGAGGCCGCCGAGGGCGAGCGCGACCGATCCCATGAGGAGGAGGTAGACGACGACGAAGACGTCGGCGCCACCGGCGATGGCGGGTCGGGTGGTGACGAGTGGGGTGACGGCGGCGCCCATCGCTCCGGAGGCGACGAGCACGAGCGGTGCCAGGCCGGAAACGGCGCTCGTGTGCTCGGCCCGGATGGCCTCCTTCCGGATCAGCTTGCGAAGGTCCCGGAGTCCCTGGGTGACGGGAGGACCGACGCGGCCCTCGGCGCGGGCCCGCACCTTGCCCATCAGCCCGAGCAGCAGCGGGCCGCCGGTGGCGACGGCGGCCACCTGGAGGACCGATGCGCCGATCCTGGCCCAGATGCCCGGGCTCGCGGCGCCGAGGGCGGCGAGTGTCGCGGTCACGCCAGGACGACCAGGATCAGCACCAACGCGGCGAAGCCGAAGGCGAGGTAGCGGTGCACGCTGCCGTTGGGGACCCGCCGGGCCAGGCGCCCCCACCAGGAAACGGCACCGATGACGGGCCGGTAGGCGACGCGCTCGACGGCGTCGTCCACGCGCTGGTAGTAGGACACGGCCTGGGTGACGTAGGCCGACTCGACCGTGTGGGTGACCTCGAGGTCGCGGTCGGGTCGCAGCACGTCGGCGAAGACCCGCTGGAGCGGCTCGGCGAAGGACGTCGCGGTGATCTCCATGCGGGCCGTCTGCAGCTCCCGCCCGCACCCCCACGCCTCGGCCCGCCGGGGTCGGCGGAGCTCGGCCCGCCGGGGGGCGAGCCGGATCACACCCCACGCCACGACGATCCCGGCAAGGAGACCCTCGACGAGCAACGCCGGCTCGATGGCGCCGTGCAGGGAGGCGAGATCGAGCCCGAGACCAACCCGGAGCGTGGTCGGCGCCCCCCCGGCGAAGCCGGCTGCCGCTGCCCGGTCGAGTGCGGGGAGGGCCACGCCGGGGACGACGCCGAGCACCACACAACCGCCGGCGAGGAGGCCCATGCCGGCCAGCATCGAGGGCCCGACCTCCCTGGCACCGCGGGCGCGCTCGGAGCGGGGCTGGCCGAGGAACCCGACCCCGAGCGCCTTCACGAACGCCGTCGCCGTGAGCCCGCCGGTGATGGCCAGGGCGGCGACCCCGGCCAGCAGGGTGGCATCGGTGACGGCGGACCGGGAGGCGAAGCCGTGCAGGAGCCCTTCGAGGAGGAGCCACTCGCTGGCGAACCCGTTCAGACCGGGAAGCGCCCCGATCGAGAGTGCCCCGATCCCGAACAAGGCGGTCGTCGCCGGCATGCGGCGGGCGAGCCCACCCAGGCGGTCGAGATCGCGCGTCCCCGTCGCGTGCTGGACAGCCCCGGCCCCGAAGAACAGGAGACCTTTGAAGAGCGCGTGGTTCACCAGGTGGAACAGCGCGGCGAGGAGCACCAGCCCGGCCAGCATCCGCTCACCGCCGGCTGCAAGCGCGCCGGCCGCCCCGATCCCGATGAGGACGAGGCCCATGTTGTCGACCGTCGAGTACGCCAGGAGGCGCTTGGTGTCGGTGCTGGCCGCGGCGTGGACGGCACCGAAGAATGCCGACACCACGCCGAGGGCGGCGATCACCACCCACCACCATGACTGCCCGCCACCGAGGAGGTCTCCGCCGACGCGCAGGATGCCGTAGACGCCGAGGTTGACCATCGCTCCCGACATGAGCGCGGAGACGGGGCTCGGAGCCTCCGGATGGGCGCGGGGCAGCCAGACGTGCAACGGCACGGCCCCGGCCTTGGAGGCGAAGCCGAACAGGGTGAGGACGAAGACGGTGGACGACAGCGGCACCGAGAGTCGCCCACGATGGGAGGCGATGGTCGCGAACGTCTGCCCCCCGGCGTGGTCGGCCAGCAGCACCAGGCCGAGGAGGATCGCGGCAGCACCGATGTGGGTCATCGCCGCGTACCACTGGGCGGCGTCGCGTGTCTCGGGACGGCGGCGGTGATCGGTGAGCAGGGCGAGCAGCGACGTCAACGCCATGAGCTCCCAGGCGACCATGAAGGTCGCCACGCTCGCCGCCGCCGGGACGAGGAGCAGGGTCGCGAGGAACGCGGGGAGCATCGCCGTGGCCGTCCTGCTCGGCGTCGCGTGGGCCCCGTAGCCGACGGAATACCACGAGGCCGCCAACCCCACGCCGGCGGTGGTGGCGATGAACAGGGCCCCCAGCGGGTCGAGGGAGAGGTCGACGCCCGTGAGGGGAAGGACCTGTGCTGTGTGCAGGCCGGAGGTGTGGCCGGAGGCCAGGACGTGGACGGCGCCGACGAGCACGGCCAGGCACGCCGCTGCGCTCAGCGCGGCTGCACCGGGGAGGCGGTGCCGGGCGGGCAGGGCGGCGCCGACGAGGGCGGCGAGCCCGGCGGTGCCGATGCCGATGAGGTACGCCGTCATGCTCAACGTCCGGTGAGCCCCCGCAGCGCCTCGATGATCACCGGGGGCTCAGGCGGGCAACCGGGGATCTCCATGTCGACGGGGACGACGTCGCCGACCGTCCCGGTCACGCCGTAGGCGCCGGTGAAGACCCCGCCGTCCACCGCGCAGTCGCCGCAGGCGATGACGATCCGCGGCCGGGGAACGGCCTCGAGGGTCGTCCGAAGCGGGTTCGCCATGTTCGTCGTGACCACGCCAGTAACGAGCAGGCCGTCGGCGTGCCGGGGCGAGGCCACCAGGCGGACCCCGAAGCGTCCGGCGTCCCAGACCGGCGAAAAGGCCTGGGCGATCTCCACCTCGCAGCCGTTGCAGGAGCCTGCGTCGACGTGGCGCAACTGTGCCGACCCCGGGAACCGGGCCGGTGCCGCCGGGCCTGCGGGGGCAGCTGCCTCGGTGACCGGATGCCC
This sequence comes from Actinomycetes bacterium, assembly GCA_021797795.1. Classification (GTDB taxonomy): domain Bacteria; phylum Actinomycetota; class Acidimicrobiia; order Acidimicrobiales; family Bog-793; genus JAKACF01. Next base: position 6,023 of record JAJZZB010000150.1, read on the forward strand.
GCGTAGGGCAGCGAGCAGGGGGAGGCGACGCACAGTTGACAAAGTTATCATGCAGTCACATGATCAAGTACTCCCGGATGTCCGCGGTGATCGACGGGACGGTCACGTCGATGGCCACGTGGGCGCGGGGCGACGTGCAGGGGTGAGGGAGGATCGCGCCTGGCGGCGCGCGGAGCGGGCTGTCAGCGAGCCGAGCGCCGTCGAGGAGGCGCCGTGCGTTCCACGAACTCCAGGCCCTCGAGCTCGGCCAGGAGCTGGCGGGATTCGGCCAGCGTGCTCGTGAGGATCGACTTCGCCACCTCGAGCAGCTCGAAGATCCGGGGGTCGGTGACCGAGTAGAGGACCGTCGACCCCACTTTGCGGCTCTGCAGAACGTTGGCTCGCCGGAGGATCCCGAGCTGCTGGGACAGGTGTGACGCCTCGAGACCGACCTCGGGGATCAGCTCGCCCACCGACCGCTCCCCGTCCCGCAGCAGCTCCAGCACCCGGATGCGCGCCGGGTGGGCCAGCGTCTTGAAGAAGTCCGCCTTCACCTGGTAAATCGGCTGAGTCACCGACCGCAGTCCTCTTCGACCGGTGAAACTGGTACCTGGCCGGAGCACCCACCATCGCGCATACCCGCATGTGACGAACGCATCAACTCGTGAAGGTATCAGCTGCGTCCGGCCGGCTGCCCACGGACAGCCGGGTGGAACGCGGGGGCGAGCGTCCGGCAGGAGCGGTACCGTCGCGATCACGAGAGGATCCGAGGCGCGATCCGGGCAAAGCGTCGCCAGCGCACCGTATCGGCGCTGAACGTGAACCCGTCCCGCCGGGAAGGGGATTCGAGATGGTCCAGCCGGTCTCCATGCCGTGGTCGGCGCCGGTCTTCCCCCCGCCACCCCATGCGTGGAACGGGGTGCGGACGGCGGTCTTCCCCTTCGCCATCGATGTCGACGCGGTGCGGGCCGTCCTGCCGCCGGCACTCGAAGCGGCAGAGGGGGTTGGCATGGTCGCGCTCCTCTCCTATCCGTGGGGAGCGAACATCCGCATCCACCCCTTCAACGAGGCGGTCGTCCTCGTTCCCGCGCGCTGCAACGGCCAGCTCGGCACCTACGTCCCCTTCATCTACGTCACGACCGACGAGGCCCTCATCGCCGGGCGCGAAGCGGCCGGCTGGCCGAAGAAGCTGGCCGAGATCACCTGGGAGCGCGATGGCGATCGCGTCCGGGTGGCGGTGGTGAGGTGGGGGAGGACGCTGCTCGCATTCGACGGCGAGGTGAACGTGGACCTCCCCGCGGATGCCGACCTCGCCGGGCTCGCCGGGCTCGCCGGGGAGCCCGTCCCCACCTTCAACTACAAGCTGGTCCCCGGCCCTGGGGACGAGATCGAAGTCGAGGAGGTCACCGCCACGACGCTCGAGATCGTGCCGAGCGCGATCGAGGTCGGCATGGGCACCCTCGTGGCCGCATCGTCCGAGGACGACCCGGTGGCATCCGTTGTGCCGTCGGCCGGGGGCCCCTTCGCCGCCCTGGTGTCCGACAACACGATCCCCTGCGGGACGGTGGTACACGGGGTCGACGGGCGGGTGCGGCGATGACCGATCTCGAGCTCGACGCCGCGCACCTCGAGGCCCGGGAGTGGGCACGGGCGTTCGCCGCCCGGTCCA
>JAJZZB010000151.1 GCA_021797795.1 Actinomycetes bacterium
TGGCCTTCGAGGGCGAGCAGCACGGCTTCCGGCGGGCCGAGAACCTACGGCGGACCGCCGAGGCCGAGCTGTACTTCTACGGGCGCGTGCTCGGCTTCGTCCCGGCCGGCGAGCTGACGCCGGTCGACATCGCCCACGAGGAGCGCCTCGGCACGACCCCGGCCGGCTGAGGGGCCGGGGGCGGCCGGAGCGGCGACCTCGTAGGCTCGGGCCGATGGCGACTGCGACCGGGATCGAGGAGGACGGCCGGGCCGGTGACGGGGTGGAGACCTGGCGGGAGCTCAACCGGGCGAACTGGGACGAGAGGGTGGCGGTCCACCTCGCCTCGGACTTCTACCGGGTGGAGCAGTTCGTCGCCGGCGAGGACCCCCTGCACGGCTTCGAGGACGGCGAGCTCGGTCCCCTCGCCGGCACGGCGGCCATACACCTGCAGTGCCACCTCGGTCTCGACACCTTGGCCCTCGGCCGGCGGGGCGCCGAGGTGACCGGGCTCGACTTCTCCCGCCCCGCCCTCGAGGCAGCCCGCCGCCTGGCCGATCGGACCGGCGTCGCCGCCCGATTCGTGGAGGCCGACGTCTACGACGCCCCGGCAGCCCTCGGGCGGCGCTACGACCTCGTCTACACCGGCAAGGGGGCGCTCAACTGGCTGCCCGACATGCGGCGATGGGCGGAGGTGGTCGCCTCGCTCTTGTGCCCAGGGGGCCGGCTCTACCTCGTCGAGTTCCATCCCTTCGTGTCGGTCTTCGGCGACGAGAGCCTCTCCCTCGAGTACCCGTACTTCGACGAGGGCCCCGTCCACCTGGACGACCCGGGCGACTACGCCGACCCGGACGCCCGGCTCTCGGCGACCCGCACGGTCCAGTTCGCCCACCCCCTCGGCGAGATCGTCACCGCGCTCGTCGAGGCGGGGCTCGTCCTCGAGTTCCTCCACGAGCTCACCGAGTGCAGCTTCCGCCGCTTCCCCTTCCTCGTCGAGTCCCAGCCGGGGCTGTACGCCATGCCCCCCGGGATGGTGAGGCTTCCGATGATGTTCTCCCTCCGGGCGAGGCGGCCGGCGTGAGCGCCGATGGGCGCGGCGTCGTCGAGCTCGGAGGGTCACTCCGGCTCGAGGACGTCGTCGCCGTCGCCGAGGGCGCCCGGGCGGAGTTCGCTCCCGGCGTCGAGGAGGTGATCGCCGCCTCCCGCCGGGTGGTGGAGGACGCCCTCTCCTCCGGCGAGGTGGTCTACGGCGTGACGACCGGCTTCGGCAGCCTGGCCGACGTCCGCCTCTCGCCCGAGCACGCCTCGGCCCTCCAGCACGGCCTCGTCCGCTCGCACGCCGTCGCCGTCGGCCCCGAGCTGTCGCGGGCCGAGGTGAGGGCGATGCTGGCGCTTCGCGCCCACGTCCTCGCCCTCGGCTGCTCGGGTGTCCGGGTGGAGGTGGCGCGCCGCTTCCTCGAGCTGCTCGAGCACGACGTCCTGCCGGTCGTCCCCGAGCAGGGCTCCCTCGGCGCCTCCGGCGACCTCGCCCCCCTCGCCCATCTGGCCCTCGGGGCGACCGGCGAGGGCCGCGTCCGGGTCCCCGGGCGGCCGGAGCCGGTCCCGGCCGGCGCCGCCCTCGAGCTCGCCGGCCTGGCGCCGCTCACCCTCGAGGCGAAGGAGGGGCTCGCCCTCATCAACGGGACCCAGGGCATGACAGCCATCGGCGTGCTGGCCTCGTCGCGCGCCCGCCGCCTCGTGAAGACGGCGGACGTCGCCGCCTCCCTCACCATCGAGGCCATCCTCGGCACCGACCGGGCCTTCGACGCCCGCGTCGTCGGCCTGCGCCCCCACCCCGGCCAGCAGGCCTCCGCCCGCAATCTCGTACGGCTCCTGTCGGGCAGCGAGATCCTCGCCTCGCACCGGGACGGCTACCACATCGTCCAGGACGCCTACTCGATCCGCTGCGCCCCCCAGGTCCACGGGGCAACCCGGGACGTCCTCGCCAACACCGAGCGGACGCTCGAGATCGAGCTCGCCTCGGTCTCCGACAACCCGATCGTCCTCACCGGCGACGGCGAGATCCTCTCCTGCGGCAACTTCCACGGCCAGCCGGTCTCGCACGCCTGCGACTCCCTTGCTGCCGCCGTGGTCGGGCTCGCCTCGATCTCCGAGCGCCGGCTCTACCGGCTGCTCGACCCGAAGACCTCGAACGGCCTGCCGCCGTTCCTCGTCGGCGAGGCCGGCGTCAATTCCGGTTTCATGGTCTGCCAGTACACCGCTGCCTCGCTCGTGTCGGAGTCGAAGTCGCTCGCCCACCCGGCCGCCGTCGACTCGATCACCTCCTCGGCGGGACAGGAGGACCACGTCTCGATGGGCATGATCGCCGCCCGCCACGCCCGGGCGTGCGTCACGAACGCCGAGGCCGTCGTCGCCCTCGAGCTCTTGGCGGCCGCCCAGGCCGTCGAGCTGCGGGCGCCGCTCACGGCCGGCCCCGGAGGGCGAGCCGCCCTCCGGGCGATGCGCAAGCGGGTCGCCCACCTCGCGCAGGACCGGGAGCTGAAGCCGGACGTCGACGCCGCCATCGAGCTCGTCTCCTCCGGCGAGCTGCTGGCGGCGGTCGAGGAGGAGATCGGAGCACTGGAATGACCACGAGCCGGCCGGCAGACCACGGCGCCCGGGCCGTCCGGGCGCCCCGGGGCGCCGAGCGCACCTGCCGGGGCTGGCCCCAGGAGGCCGCCCTGCGGATGCTCATGAACAACCTCGACCCCGAGGTCGCCGAGCGGCCGGACGACCTCGTCGTCTACGGCGGGTCGGGGCGGGCGGCCCGCAGCTGGCGGGCCTTCGACACGATCGTGGCCACGCTGCGCGAGCTCGGCGACGACGAGACCCTCCTCGTCCAGTCGGGCAAGCCGGTGGGCGTCTTCACCACCCACGAGTGGGCGCCCCGGGTGCTCATCGCCAACTCGCTGCTCGTCCCGGACTGGGCGACGCCGGCCGAGTTCCGGCGCCTCGAGACCGAGGGCCTCACGATGTACGGCCAGATGACGGCGGGGAGCTGGATCTACATCGGCACCCAGGGCATCCTCCAGGGCACCTACGAGACCTTCGCCGCCGTCGCGGCGGCACGCTTCGGGGGCTCGCTCGCCGGCCGGATCGTGCTGACCGCCGGGCTCGGGGGCATGGGTGGCGCCCAGCCCCTGGCGGTGACGATGAACGGCGGCGTCGCCCTCTGCGTCGAGGTCGACCCAGCCCGGGCAGCCCGGCGCCTCGAGACCCGCTACGTCGACGTCGTGAGCGAGTCGACCGAGGAGGCGGTCCGCCTCGCCCTCGAGGCGGCTGGCGACCGCCGGCCGCTCTCGATCGCCCTCATCGGCAACGCCGCCGAGGTCGTCCCCGAGCTCGCCGCCTCCGACGTCCCGATCGACGTCGTCACCGACCAGACCTCGGCCCACGACGCCACGAGCTACATCCCCGCCGGCCTCTCGCTCGAGGAGGCTGCCGAGCTGCGCAGCCGCGACCTCGAGGAGTACCTCCGCCGCTCCCGGGCCTCGATGGCCGTCCACGTCGAGGCGATGGTGGCCTTCCTCGACAAGGGGGCGGAGGTCTTCGACTACGGCAACGGCATCCGCGCCGAGGCCGAGGCCGAGGGCTTCCCCCGTGCCTTCGACTACCCCGGCTTCGTGCCGGCCTACATCCGCCCGTTGTTCTGCGAGGGAAAGGGGCCGTTCCGCTGGGCGGCCCTGTCGGGCGAGCCGGCCGACATCGGGGCGACGGACCGGGCGGTGATCTCCGCCTTCCCGGAGGCCGAGGATCTCCTCAGATGGCTGCGGATGGCCGAGGACAAGGTGACCTACCAGGGCCTGCCCGCCCGCATCTGCTGGCTCGGCTACGGCGAGCGGCACCGCGCCGGGCTCGCCTTCAACGAGCTGGTCGCCTCGAGGCAGGTCTCGGCCCCCATCGTCATCGGGCGCGACCACCTCGACTCGGGCTCGGTCGCCTCGCCCTATCGCGAGACCGAGGCGATGATGGACGGCTCGGACGCCATCGCCGACTGGCCGATACTCAACGCCCTGTTGAACACCGCCTCGGGCGCCTCGTGGGTCTCGGTCCACCACGGCGGCGGCGTGGGCATCGGCCGCTCCATCCACTCGGGGGTGGTCGTGGTGGCCGACGGGACCGAGCTGGCGGCCGAGAAGCTCCGCCGGGTGCTCACGAACGACCCCGGGACCGGCGTCATGCGGCACGCCGACGCCGGCTACGAGACCGCCAGGCAGGTGGCCGCCGAGCGGGGGGTCTGGCTGCCCTCCGAGGGCCTCGGCCGGCCGGGGGACCGCTGAGCCCCGTGGTCGCGCTCGAGCGCCGGGAGGGTGCCCTCGTCCTTCCCGGCTTCGTGAACGCCCACTCGCACGCCTTCCACCGGGCGCTCAGAGGTGTGAGCGAGACCCGCTCGGGCGACTTCTGGACCTGGCGGGAGCTCATGTACGAGGTGGCCGAGCGCCTCGACCCGGACTCCTACCGGGAGCTCGCCACCTGCGTCTACGCCGAGATGCTGCTGGCGGGCTACACCTCGGTCGGGGAGTTCCACTATCTCCACCACGGCCCGGGCGGCGTCCCCTACGACGACCCGAACGAGATGAGCTGGGCGATCCTCGAGGCGGCGGCCGCAGCCGGGATACGGCTCTGCCTGATCGACGCCTGCTACCTGCAGGCGAGCCCGTCGGGCGACCCCCTCGAGGGGCCCCAGCGCCGCTTCGGCGACGCCGGAGGGGACGGCTGGAGCCGCCGGGTCACGGCCGCCCTCGAGTCGGGGCGCTTCTCGCCCTCGTCCCTCGCCCGCCTCGGGGTCGCCGTCCACAGCGTCCGGGCCGTCCCGCGCCCCGCCATGGAGTCGGTCGTCGCCTGGTCGGCCGAGGAGGACGCCCCCCTCCACGTCCACGTCTCCGAGCAGCGCCGGGAGAACGAGGAGTGCCTGGCAGCCCTCGCCACCACGCCGACGGACCTCCTCCACTCGGCCGGGGTCATCGGCCCGCGGACGACGGCTGTGCACGCCACCCACCTCCGCCCGACCGAGGTCGCCCGCTACGGACTCGCCCGGAGCTGCGTCTGCGCCTGCCCGACGACCGAGCGGGACCTCGGCGACGGGGTCGGGCCCTTCTCCGACCTCGCCGAGGCGGGCGCCGTCTTGTGCATCGGGAGCGACTCGCACGCCGTCATCGACCCGTTCGAGGAGACCCGTTCGCTCGAGACCCACCAGCGTCTCGTCGCCGAGCGGCGGGGGATCATGACTCTCGCCGATCTGCTCGAGGCGGCGAGCGGCGGCGGCACCCGCTCCCTCGGCTGGCAGGGGGAGACCGGCGGCGACACCGTCGAGGTCCGCCTCGCCGACTCGCCCGGGCCGGCGGGGGCCGACGGCACCGACGACGAGGGTCTCGCCGCACGCGTGCTCTTCGGCGCCGGGCCCCGCGACGTCGATCGGGTCACCGTCGCCGGCCGGACGGTCGTCGAGGCGGGCGAGCACGTTCGCCTCGGACCGCCCGGCGCCGTCGCCGGGCGGCTCACGGCCGTCATCGGGCGGCTCCTGTCGTGAGCGGGCGGCTCCTGTGGCGCCACGGACGGCTCTTCACCTCCTCGGCCGCCGGCGTCCTCGACGACGGCACCGTCGTGGTGGAGGACGGGCGGATCGCCTGGGTCGGCCCGGACCGCCAGCTCGTCCCAGGAGAGGGCGACGACGACGAGCTCGACCTCGAGCGCGGCCTCGTCACGCCGGGGCTGGTCGACGCCCACTGTCACCCCCTCTACGCCGGCGAGCGCTTCGCCGAGATCGCGCTGCGCTCGGCGGGGACCCCCTACGGCGAGATCGCGGCGGCCGGCGGCGGGATCGCCGCCACCGTGGCCGCCACGCGGTCGGCCTCCCGGACCGAGCTGGCGGACGCCCTCGAGGGGCGGCTCGCCTCCTTCCTCGCCGGCGGCACGACCACGCTCGAGGCGAAGACCGGCTACCACCTGGACGAGGAGGGCGAGCTCGCCGCCGTCCGGCTGCTGGCCGAGCGGGCCGGGGGTGGGCCCGGACCGGGCGGTGCGGCGGGCCCGGCGCTCGAGGTGACCTTCCTCGGCGGGCATGCCGTCGGGCCCGAGTGGGCCGGCGACCCCGCCGCCTACGCCGCCGAGGTGGCCCGCTGGTGCCCGGCGGCCCGTCGGGCGGGCGCCCGTCATGCCGACGTCTTCTGCGACGAGGGCTACTTCACGGTGTCACAGGCTCGGGTGATGCTCGAGGCGGCGCGGAGCGCCGGACTCGTCCCCCGCCTGCACGCCGACGAGCTCGCCCGGACCGGCGGCGCCGAGCTCGCCGCCGAGCTCGGCTGCGCCTCGGCGGACCACCTGCTGTGCCTGGACGAGCCCGGCATCGCCGCCCTGGCGGCCGCCGGCGTCGTCGCAACCCTGGCCCCGGTCACCGCCCTGTCGATCGGACGGACTCCCCCCGCCCGGGCGCTCCTCGACGCGGGCGTCACCCTCGCCCTCGGCAGCGACCACAACCCTGGTACGTGCGGGACCACCTCCATGAGCCTCGTGGTGGCGCTCGGCGTGGCCGAGCTCGGCCTCTCGGTCGGCGAGGCGCTCACCGCCGCCACGGCGGGGGGTGCCCGCTCGCTCCGGCTGGCCGACCGGGGGCGGCTCGAGGAGGGGATGCGCGCCGACCTCGTCTCCTGGGAGGCCGACCACGAGGGCGCCTTTCTCTGGAGCTACGGGCTGGCGCCCCGCCGAGTCTTCCTCGAGGGCCGCCAAGTCGCCTGAACCGAAAGTGATTGGAAGTTGTGAGCGCTGTCAAGCCGCGCGGGTCCGGGGTGCGGGGCGGCGCCCCGCTCGGTCCGCAGGATCGAGGCTCAAGCCGCGGGGCTGAGTGAGACTTGGTGGCCGAGGGCCATGAGCTGGCGGACCAGGTCGCGGGTCCGGCGTTCCTTGTCCACGCGCCGGTCGTAGAAGTCCGAGCCGAGATCGATGAAGCGGGCGTTCGGGTCGGCGAGGAGATGCCAGACGACGAGGAGGACCGAGCGTTCGATCGCGACCAGCGCCTTCATTCATCTTGCCGGTGCGCTTGACGAGCCGTCGGTAACGGGCGCCCAAGAAGGTGTCGGTCTTCGCGGCTGCAGTGGCGGCCTCCCCGAGGACGTGTTTCACATAGCGGTTGCCCTTGCCGGTCGCTCCACCGCGACTCTTCGGACCCGACTGCACCGTGCGAGGGGCGAACTTTGTCGACGAGACCAGGTGGCCGGGAGTGGGGAACTGGGACATGTCGAGCCCGACCTCGGCGACGATCGCGTGCGCGCTGATGCGACGGATCCCGGTCACTTCGTCGAGGCGCTCGAGGACGGGAAGCCGACCTTGGCCGCCGAGCTCCCCGGTCTCAGGGTCCGCTGGCGCCCATGCAGCAGGGATCTTCGCGATGGGCTCGTCGATTCGCTTCGTCAAGTCGTCGATGTCTGCACCGAGGGCGTCCAGTAACACGACCCCAACGCTCTCTCGCGCCCGTTCTCCCAGCTCACAACCCCATTTCGGCCCTATCGCGTGCCTACCAGCTCATAAGTC
>JAJZZB010000019.1 GCA_021797795.1 Actinomycetes bacterium
CTCATCCTGCTCGGCGTGGGCTTTCGCACCCGGGGGATCGCCCCCTACTTCTCCGACGTGAAGCTCCACACCCCTGCCGTCGACCCCGTCGTGCAGGCCCTCACCCTCACCGACGTCGTCGTCGAGGCCGCCGTCACGGCCCTGTTGCTCGCCCTCGCCATCCAGGCGCAGAAGCGGTTCGGGTCGGTGGATCCCGACGAGCTGGCCGAGCTCAAGGGATGAGCCACCCGGGCGCGCCCTCGGATGTGCTGCTGCCGCTCGTCGTCGTCGTGCCGCTCCTCGTGGCGGCGGGCGTCTCGGCGCTCAACCCGCTCTTGAAGCCGCACCACCGCCTGCTCGACGCCATCGCCATCACGACCAGCGGGGCCGTGACCACGCTCCTCGTCCTCATCCTCGTCCGGACCTCAGGTGGCCAGCAGCTGTACTGGTTCGCCGGCGTCCGGCCGCACCACGGCATCGCCCTCGGGGTCGACTTCGCAGTCGGGTCGCTCAATGCCGGCCTGGCAGCGCTCGCCGGACTCCTCGTGACGGCCTCCATGGTCTTCTCCTGGCGGTACTTCGAGCAGGTGTCGACCTGGTTCCACGCCCTCATGCTCATGTTCCTCGCCGGAATGGTCGGCTTCTGCCTCACCGGAGACCTGTTCGACCTGTTCGTCTGGTTCGAGGTGATGGGCGTCGCCGCCTACGCCCTCACGGCCTACCGCAGCGAGGAGAAGGGCCCGCTGCAGGGCGCCTTGAACTTCGCCATCACCAACAGCGTCGCCGCCTATCTCTCGCTCATGGGCATCGCCCTCGTCTACGCCCGCACCGGAGCCCTCAACATGGCCCAGATCGGCCACGCCCTCGCCGGCCGGCCGGCCGACGGCCTCGTCATCGTCGCCTTCGTCCTCATCCTGATCGGTCTTCTCACCAAGAGCGCCATCGTCCCCTTCCACTTCTGGTTGGCCGACGCCCATGCCGTCGCCCCCACGCCGGTCTGTGTCCTGTTCTCCGGCGTGATGGTGGAGCTCGGTCTCTACGGAGTCGCCCGCGTCTACTGGTCGATCTTCGGCGACGCTCTCGGTCACAGGGGGAGCGTGACGGCGGTCTTCATGGCACTCGGCGTCCTGACGGCGCTCGTCGGCGCGGTCTTCGCCTTCCGCCAGCGCCACCTGAAACGCCTGCTCGCCTTCTCGACGGTGAGCCACGCCGGCCTGTTCCTGATGGGGCTGGCTGTGCTGAGCCCGCTCGGGCTGGCGGGATCGGCCGCCTACGTGATCGGCCACGGGCTCGTCAAGGCAGCGCTGTTCCTCTGCGCCGGCATCGTCCTGCACCGCCTCGGGACGATCGACGAGACCGAGCTGCACGGCAGGGGAAGGGAGCTCAAGCTCACCGGGGCGGTCTTCACGCTGGCGGCGCTCGGGCTGGCGGACCTCCCTCCCTTTGCCACCTATCTCGGCGCCGGGTGGGTCGGCAACACCGCCTCGAGCCACGGGATGGCTTACGTCACGCCGGTGGTCATGCTGAGCTCCATCATCGTCGGCGGCGCGGTGCTGAGAGCAGCCGGTGGCATCTTCTTCGGTCTCGGCGATCCCCCGCTCGAGGACGAACGGCGCCGGGAGGAGTCCCGCGAGGAGACCTCCGAGACCGAGGCGGGCCAGGGCCGCACGCCGCTCACGATGCTCGTCCCGGCCGCCGTGCTCGTGGTGGCCGCCATCGGCGTCGGCCTCGTGCCGGGGATCGGCGCCGCCATCGAGCACGCCGCCATGCAGCTGGAGGACCAGGCCGGCTACGTGGCGACCGTCCTGCACGGGGCCCACGTCGTCCACCCGATCACCCCGATGGCTCCCGAGCCGACCGTTCCGAGGCTGATCGACGTGGCGAGCGCCCTCGGGACGGTGGCCGGCAGCGTTCTCGTCGCCCTGGCTGCCCTCTACCGGCGCCGGCTGCCCGTCCTCGCCGGCTACCGGCGTTCCGAGGTGACCGGCTTCGTCGCCAACAGCCTGCAGAGCGGGGTCGTCAACGACTACGTCACCTGGATGATGGTGGGCCTCGTCGCCCTCGGAGGAGCCCTCGCCTTCTCGATCCACTGAGCTGGAGCCGAATTCCCGGTAGCTCGGTCGACACGTCAGTCTTGATCCGGGCGCCCGAGGCCATCGAGATGAGCGAGGCGGCAAGGACCTCACAGGCGACGCCCATCTGGTCGAGCAGTCGGGCGAGGGCATCTCCGGTGGGTCCGGCCTCGTGACCACGGCCAGGGATCCCCGGTCGCCCCCGGCGGCGATGAACCGGCTCCTCGAGGGCTCGTCGGGGGAGAACCGCTCGACCACTTCGTATCCGCGCCCGGGGCGAGTGCGCCAGAGGTGACCGAGTGCTCCTGGGCGTCCAGGCCCAACAGGGCCGCCTCAGACCGAAACCGACGATGGAACATGGCCGGCTCCCTGTCTCTGTGGCACCGCCCAACACGGTGCCCCCGCTGGATCGACCTTTCTGAACGGCGCCAGCCGCTCGGGGTCACCGAGAGCCCGGCCGGGGGACCTTCGGCCCTAGCCGGCGACGCACCCCGGCCGGGATGCTTGTCCCATGAGTGCCCGCGTCGTCGTCCTCGGCGGAGCCGCGCGGACGCTGGCGGCACTCCGGCTGCGAGGGCGGCTCTCGAGCGGGCAGGCGAGGAACACGGTGATCGGCGCCAACGACAGCAGCTGTGCTCGCCCGCCCGGCACCCGGCGGCGACAGGCTCGGGCTGGGGAGGGACATGCCCGCGCCCGGCAGGCGGCCTGACCCCGTCGCCGCCTGGACGAACGGGGGTGCACCGTGCCAGTGAGGACCTACGCCGGCCGGATGGTCGAGATAGACGAGGAGGGCTACTTCACCGACCCGGCGACCTGGAACGAGGCGATGATCGCCGAGATCGCCCGCGACGAAGGGCTCGGCGAGCTCACCGAGCGCCAGCTGCAGGTGGTGCGCTTCATGCGCCAAGAGTACGAGGAGCACGGTGGCGGGCCCTCGGTGCGCATGCTCGCCAAGACCTCCGACGTCGGCGCGAGGGAGCTCTACGAGCTCTTCCCGAAGGGCCCGGCCAAGGTTGCGGCGAAGATCGCCGGCATCCCCAAGCCGAAGGGCTGCATGTGATGCCGGCTCGTGTCGCGGGCGGAGACACCCGGGCCTGCCGGGCATCGCGCCGGTCGTGACCGAGCACCTGAACCAGGCGGCGGAGGGACCCGACGTACAGTCCATCCCGGGTCGCCGAGAGCCGCACTCCTCGGCGGGCCTGCCCGGTCCCGACAAGGGCGGCATCATCTTCGAGGTGACCGGCATCATCAGCACGGGTGAGCTCCAAGGAGGGATGTGGTTGGCCAGATCATCTTCACCTGAGACCGTGGACGGGGGCGCCTCCGGCGAGGAGGGGGGGGTGCTCCTCGAGCGCCTGGCGGCGGCCGGACCGCTGCTCGCCGTCGTCGCCCATCCCGACGACGAGAGCTTCGGCCTCGGAGCCGTGCTGGCCGCCCTCGGAGCGGCGGGCGGCGAGGTGCGGGTGCTCTGTTTCACCCACGGCGAGGCGAGCACGCTCGGCGCCCGCGAGGACCTCGGCCGCCTTCGCGAGGAAGAGCTCCAGGCAGCAGCGGTCCGTCTCGGCCTTGTCGGGGTGAGCCTCTACGACTTCCCCGACGGCGGTCTCGCCACCCTCGAGGACAAGGAGCTGGACGACGTCCTCGAGGACCACGTCGCCGGCGTGGCGAGCCTCGTCGCATTCGAGCCGCTCGGGGTCACCGGCCACCCGGACCACGTGGCAGCCACCTCGGCCGCCTGGAGGGCGGCCCGCCGGCACGGCCTGGCGGTGCTCGAGTGGGGCGTCGCCCCCGCCGTCGCCGAGCAGCTGAACGCCGAGCTCGGGACGGCCTTCTCTCCCCTCGAGGGCCCCGGCAGCGTCGAGCTCACCGTCGACCGGGCGGTGCAGCGGCAGGCGATCAGCTGCCACGCCAGCCAGGCCGGCGATAACGTCGTCCTCCAGCGCCGCCTCGCGCTGAGCGTCGACCGGGAACGGGTACGGCTGCGAGAGCCGGCCGAGCCGAGGAGGAGCTGATGGACGCCACGCAGTGGGACACGCGCTACGCCGGTGCCGACCTCGTCTGGTCGGCCGAGCCGAACCGCTTCCTCGTCCCCGAGGTCGCCGACCTCGCCCCCGGGCGCGCCGTCGACGTCGCCTGCGGCGAGGGACGCAACGCCATCTGGCTCGCCGCCACCGGCTGGAGGGCGACCGGGGTCGACTTCTCAGCCGTGGCGCTCGACAAGGCACGCCGCCTGGCCGCCTCGAAGGGGGTCGAGGTCGAGTGGGTGCTGTCCGACGTCGTGGCCTACTTCGACGACCCGCACGAGTTCGACCTCGTCGCCGTCTTCTACCTCCAGCTCCCCCCGCCCGCCCGCAGCGCCGTGCTGTCGGGGGCCGCCCGGGCGGTCGCGCCGGGCGGTCGCCTCCTCGTCGTCGCCCACGACTCGAGCAACCTCGAGAAGGGCTACGGAGGGCCGCAGGAGCCGTCGGTCCTCTACCGCCCCGGGGACGTGGTCGCCGACATCGGCGACGTCCTCGAGATCGAGAAGGCAGAGGTCGTCGAGCGGCCCGTCGCGACCGACGAGGGAGAGCGCGTGGCCCTCGACCTGCTGGTTCGGGCCGTCCGCCCCCACTGAGCCGCACGGCGTCGCCGGGGAGGAATACCCGGTGGGGTATCATGGTTACTTCTTCCGTGGCACCGCCAAGGGTGCCGATGGATCTGGAGGTAAGCCGACGTGGCGACCACGACCTTGGGCAAGGACAACTTCGAGCAAGTCGTCAGCGACAACGACATCGTGCTCATCGACTTCTGGGCGTCCTGGTGCGGACCCTGCCGGATGTTCGCCCCGATCTACGAGGAGGCCTCCGAGCGCCACGGCGGCGTCGTCTTCGGGAAGGTGGACACCGAGGCCGAGCAGGAGCTCGCAGCCACGTTCAACATCATGTCGATCCCGACCCTCATGGTCTTCCGGGACCAGGTCATGCTCTACGCCCAGCCGGGCGCGCTGCCGGGCGCCTCGCTCGAGAAGCTCATCGAGACGGTGAAGGAGCTCGACATGGATGACGTCCGTCGCCAGATCAGCGAGACTGAGCAGTCGAAGTCGCCGTCGGCCACCTGAGTCACCGGCGAGTGGGGCCGAGCGCCGAGGAGAAGGAGGGCCAGGGATGCAGTTGCCGGACGACGTGACCGACGATGTGAGGAAGCGTCTGCGCCGCGTGGCGGGACAGGTCCAGGGGGTCGAGCGCATGCTCGGCGAGGGCCGCGAGTGCCGTGACGTCCTCGCACAGCTGTCGGCGGCCACCAAGGCGCTCGAGCAGGCCGGCTTCCGCCTCGTGGCGGCCGGCCTCACCTACTGCCTCGAGAATCCCGAGGAGGCAGAGGCCGATGGGTACGCTCTCGAGAGCGTGCAGAAGATGTTCATGAAGCTCGCCTAAGGAGAACCATGCAAGGAATCGAGACCACCGTCGACCTGCCCCTGGCGGCGGCCGAGGAGTCGGTGCGAGAGCAGCTGGCGGTCGAGGGCTTCGGGGTCCTCACCGAGATCGACGTCGCCGCCACGCTGAAGCAGAAGCTCGGCGTCGACCGTGCGCCGCTCAAGATCCTCGGCGCCTGCAACCCCGCCCTCGCCCACCAGGCGCTCGGGATCGACCCGGCGGCCGCCCTCGTGCTGCCGTGCAACGTGGTGCTCGAGGCGCTCGGCGACGAGCGAACCAAGGTCTGGATCGCCGACCCCGGCGAGCTCATGCCCGGCGCCGAGTTCGAGGCCCTCGCCGGCGAGGCCCGTCAGCGCCTCGAGCGCCTGGCCGGTCGGCTCGGCTCGGCTGCCGCCTAGGACGTCGCCCGCCCTGACCTCGTCGCCGGGCAGCCGAGCGAGGGAGGCCGCCGTGGCCTCTCTCCTCGCGGCGATCGGTCGCCTGGAAGCAGTCCGACAGGCAGGCCAGCCCGTCCTCGCCGCCCTCTCGGACGCCGCCGAGGCCTCGGCCACCGGCACTGGTACCAGACGTCGTTCAGCGGGCTCAGCTCCGACCAACCGCCCGATGTAGTCCTCGGGGTCCTCGAGACTGCTGTAGCCCTCTGTGGGCCGCCTGGCGGCGCCTCGAGGGTGCTCGGGCTCTCCGGTTGGCCCGTCGCGACGAAGGCGTGGAGGGCGAGGCCGGCGAGGATCTCGCCCGACGAGAAGGTCGGCAGCCTGAGATCGCCCGAGCACGTCGAAGGCCTGCCCGAGCCCGTGGATCGTGAGGAGATCGAGAGCGGCCGGATCCAGGCCGTCGGTGCCGCCGCCGTGGGTCGCACCCGACCTCCGAGAGCCGCGCGGCTCGCCTTGCGCGATGCCCCGTCGCACCGCCTCCCACAGCTGCCCCCTTCCGCGGGCTTGACCGCCACGCCGGGGCGGATCTGGTCGTCGTCGGAGAACGCCACGCCGTACGGCTGCCCGCTCTCCCGGTCCGCCTCGCCGGCGACGACGACGGCACGGGCGCGCTCGAGGCTCCCATCGCTGTAGCGCAC
This sequence comes from Actinomycetes bacterium, assembly GCA_021797795.1. Classification (GTDB taxonomy): domain Bacteria; phylum Actinomycetota; class Acidimicrobiia; order Acidimicrobiales; family Bog-793; genus JAKACF01. Next base: position 6,537 of record JAJZZB010000019.1, read on the forward strand.
CGCGAACCGGTGGCCGCCGAAGCGAGAGAGCCTCGATCCGAGCGTCACTGTCCGAGCCTCGCGGCGGCTCAGACGCCTCCGCAACCGGTCGGGGCGCGCCCGGCACCGAGCCAGGAGACGGCGTCGGTGGACCAGTCCCCCGTCGCCGGCTCCTGGGCGTAGGCGACCGGGGCCGGCTCGCCCGAAGCGATGACCCGGACCGCCTCGAGCAGCCGGTCGACGTCGTCATCGCTCGTCTGGATCCCTCCGCTCGCCCGGACGGCGCCGGGCATGACGGAGCGGTCGCCCTGGCGCACCGCGTCCCGGTAGCGGCCTATCTCGTCGTCGGAGAGCCCGAGCAGCCTCATGAGGTAGGGGTGGGCGCAGAAGCAACCGTGGCGCACACCGATGCCGAACTCGGCCGAGAGGCGGGCGGCCACGAGGCCGTGGGCGACGCCCTCCACCTCGAAGGTGGCGACCGGCAGGGTGGTGGTCCCGAGGGACGGGCCGAGGAGGCGCACGCCGGCGATCCCTGCGAGCCCGCGGCGGAGGCGCTCGGCGATTGCGGCGTCGTGGCGACGTACCGCCGGCCAGCCGATCTCAGAGAGAACGGCGATGGCGGCGTCGAGCGCGACCGCTCCGACGACGTTGGGGGAGCCGGCCTCCTCCCGCTCGGGCGGTCCCGACCAGACGACCTCGGCGAGGTCGACGAGATCGACTGCGCCTCCGCCGGCGAGGAAGGGGTCGCCCTCGCCGAAGGCGGCCCGCGGCCCGATGAGGATCCCCGAGCCGAAGGGGGCGTACATCTTGTGCCCGCTCCAGGCGATGAAGTCGGCGCCTGCCGACATGGGGGCGTGGGGGGCGAGCTGGGCGGCGTCGACGAAGACGGGGACTCCCCGCTCGTGTGCCGCCTCGATGATGGGCTCGAGGTCCGGCTGGAAGCCCGTGATGTTCGAGGCTCCCGTCACCGCCAGAAGGCGCGGGCGCGGACGGGCCTCGAGGGCGGCGATCACGTCCGCCGGCGAGAAGGTCCCCTCCGGCGTGCACTCGACGTACCGGCAGCTGGCCTGGCGGCGCCAGGGAAGCAGGTTGGCGTGGTGCTCGACCACCGTCGTGACCACGACGTCATCGCCACCGAGACCGAGCCGGTAGGCGAGGTGGTTGACCGCCTCGGTCGTGTTCCGGCAGATGATGGCGACGTCGTCGCCCCTCCGCCCGGCGAAGGCGAGCGCCGCCTCCCGTGCGTGCTCGTAGGCGGCCGTCGAGAGCTGGGACTTGTAGCCGGCGCCCCGGTGGATGGAGGAGTACCGGGGGAGGAACTCCTCCACGGCTCTCATGACCTGCGGGAGCGCCCCGGTCGAGGCGGCGGCGTCGAAGGACAGGTAGCGGCGCTCGACCCCATCGGCACAGCACACCCCCTCGTCGTCACCGACGAGCGCGATCGGCAGCACGGGCGGCTCCGACCCGGCCCGCGTGGCCGCCTCCGTCGTCTCGATCATCGCCTCATCGTGGTCTTGCCCACCTCTCAGGCGCAAGGGCTGGGCGTCACCGCCCGCCTCCGGCCGATACCTCGCCGAAGGAGCACCGCACGCGCCCTCACACAAGCTCGGTTCTGTGACGTGGTGGTCGAGGAGCGAGGTGGCCTCACGATCGGGCTGTCCCGGACGCGGAGCCCCATGTTGCAGGGCACCCCAGAGGGACAGACCGCCGGCGCCGCCTGCTGACAGCGAGCATCCCACCGGCCGCTCTCGCGCAGCTCGTGCCCGGCGACCGCGACGGCAGAGCTCGACCGGGCCCTCACCGCGTCCCTCGGCGCAGCCTTCGACCTCCCAAGGCGACGAGGTCCCCCTCCTCGACCTCGCGACGAGCGCTGGTCCCTCCCCGGCGCCGCCACCTGGCCGGCGACGCTCGGCGCTGTCAGGTGCGGTTGCAGCGGTCGATGCTGCCACCGCCCGTCGCCGAGCGGTCGAACCTCCGGGCGAGGAGGCTCACCTCCTTGCTCGCCTTGGAGCAGCTGGACGCCCCGAGGGTGTCGCCCCGGTGCCGGTCGAGACCGCCGGCCGCCCGCCTCCAGCCTCCCCGGCTGGCGGGCCGCACCTCGCCGTCCCTCGACGAGCGGCTCACTCAGACGGCCGAAGCGCCGAGGCACCTCTCCTCGCTTCCAGGTCGGGGCCGGCCGCACCGGCTCTGGCAGGAGCAGGCGGCGTCTAGGTCTTCCTGCGGCGGTGGATGACCGCCGTGGGACAAGGGCTCTCGTGGGCGCACGTGCTCGAGACCGAGCCGAGAAGGAGGCGGGCGAAGCCTCCCCGACCCTGCGAGCCCACGACAAGGAGGTCGGCACCCCGGGCCTCGTCACAGAGCATGTAGGCCGCGTCACCCTCGAGCAGGAGCTGGGAGACCTTCACACCGCTGCCCGGCTCGAGGGCGGCGACGAGGCGGGCGAGCTGGCGCTCGGCCGAGCGTCGGGCGGTCGCCCGGTCGCGCCGGAAGTAGGGCGCCTCGTACTCGAGGCTCATGTCGTTGGTGTACGGGTCGTGCCAGCAGCTCACCACCTCGAGCGGGCACTCCCGCAGGGCCGCCTCCTCGAAGGCCCACGCGAGCGCTCCCCTCGAGCCGTCCGAGCCGTCGACGCCGGCGAGGATGCGCCCCTCTCGGGCGACGGGGCGGCCGCTGTCATCCTGCTCGGGTCGCGGGACGACGACGACCGGCGAGCGGGCGTGGCGAACGCAGGTGCCCGACACCGACCCGAGCCTGAAGACGAGCTCGTGGTGGCCACGGGCGCCGACGACGAGGAGGAGAGCGTCCGACGACCGCTCGACGAGGACTCGCCCCGGGTCCCCCTCGAGACGACGCGGCCGGAGAGCGAGCCTCGGTCTCGCCTCGCCGGCCTGCCCGAGCGCCCGCTCGAGGACCGTGCCGTCGGCTCGGCCGGCCTCGGCGACGTGGACCACCTCGAGCTCGACCACCCGGCGGGCTGCCTCGTCGACCGCCCACGACAGGGCGCGCTCGGCGCCCTGCGAGCCGTCGACGCCGACGACGATCCGTTCGGCCACGGGCACCTCCTCTCGAGCTCAGCCTGGCAGCCTCGAGCACGTCGTCCAAGGGTCGAAGGTCACTCGTCGGCAGGCGCGCCTAGTGGCGGCCGATCGCCTGTCCCGAGGAGGGGTCGAAGAGATGGAGCCGCTCGACGTCGACGGCGAAGCGGGCCCGCTCACCGCCCCTGATGGAGCTCGTGGGCTCGACCCGGGCGACGCCGACGCTGGCGGCGGCGGCCCCGAGCTCGCCCCGACCGAGGTCGGCGGCGTCCCGCTCGCTGCCAGCTCCGCCGGCCACGCCGACGCCATGCAGGCGGCTCGCCTCGAGCCGGAAGTGGACGAGACGCTCCGACCCGAGGGCCTCGACGAGCTCGACGTCGCCCTCGAGGGCGCGGCCCGGTGCCGGCTCGCCCTGCCCGGCTGCGTCGTGGAGGTTCTCCGGCCGGACCCCGACCACGACCGGCGAGCCTCTCCAGGCCTCGAGCGAGGTGAGCCCGGGCGGGAGCGACAGGCACTGCTCACCGAGGCGGACCGAGTCGGCGCCGTCCGACAGGATGCCCTCGTAGAGGTTCATCGCCGGCGAGCCGATGAAGGCGGCGACGAAGAGGTTCGCCGGCCGGTCGTACAGGCTCTGGGGGACGTCGCACTGCTGCAGGGTCCCGGCGGACAGGACCGCCACCCGGTCCCCCATCGTCATCGCCTCGGTCTGGTCGTGGGTGACGTAGATGGTGGCGACGTTCACCCGGCGCTGGATCCTGGCGATCTCGGTCCGCATCTGCACGCGCAGCTTGGCGTCGAGGTTCGAGAGCGGCTCGTCCATGAGAAAGACCGCCGGCTCCCGGACGATCGCCCGCCCCATCGCCACGCGCTGGCGCTGGCCACCGGAGAGCTGGCTCGGCTTGCGGTCGAGGTGCTCGGTCAGCCCGAGGATGGCTGCTGCCTCCTCGACCTTCGATCGGACCTCACCCTTCGGCATCTTGGCGAGCCGGAGGGCGAAGCCGATGTTCTCGGCGACCGTCATGTGCGGGTAGAGGGCGTAGTTCTGGAACACCATGGCGACGTCGCGCTCGCGGGGGCTCAGCTCGTTCACCACCCGGTCACCGACCCGGATCGTCCCCTCCGAGATCTCCTCGAGGCCGGCCACCATCCTGAGTGCCGTCGTCTTTCCGCAGCCGGACGGCCCGACGAGGACCATGAACTCACCGTCCGCGATCTCGAGATCGAGCCCCGACACGGCACGGACTCCGTTCGGGTACGTCTTCGAGACGCCTTCGAGGCTCACGGTCGCCATCGCCGTCCTCCTAGCGGAATGAGCCGGCCGTGAGGCCGGAGACGATCCGACGCTGCAGGATGAGAACCAGGGCGGCGATCGGCACGGAGATGATCACGACCGCCGCGTCGATGCGGTTGTAGAAGACCTGGAACTGGCTCTGCCCGAAGGTCACGATGGACAGCGGGGCGGTGAAGTGGGAGGGGGTCTCGAGGAACGAGACCGCGAAGGCGAAGTCGTTCCAGGCGAGGATGAAGGACAAGATGGCCGCCGTGAACACCCCGGGGACCGCGACCGGTGCCACCACCTTGACGAGCGCCTGAAGCCTCGTCGCCCCGTCGACGAGGGCGGCCTCCTCGAGCTCGCGGGGGATCTGGGCGAAGAAGTTGCGCAGCAGCCAGGTCGAGATCGGCAGCGTGTAGACGAGGTAGATCACGATGAGCGGGTAGATGCTGTTGAGCATGCCGAGGTCCTTCAGGAGGAGGAACAGCGGCCCGATCATGGCGAGCACGGGGAAGAAGCCGGCGAGCAGCACGAAGCCGAGGATGGCGCCGGCCCCCCTGATGTTCAGGCGGGCGAGGGCGTATCCCGCCAGGGTGGCGACGATGATCGTCACGAACGTCGTCGCCAGGGCGACGACGATGCTGTTCACGAGCGGCGTGAGGAAGTGCTGCTGGGTGAAGTCGTTCACGTAGGACGAGAGAGTGAGGTGCGACGGCAGCAGGCCGTTCTTGCCGCCCACGCCGGCTGCCACCTGGCCGTCGGACTCGAGCGAGGTCCGGAGGATCCAGTAGAAGGGGAAGAGGGCGATGGCGATCACGACGAGGACGCCGAGGTAGAAGCCCGTCTCCCGGACGACCACCCGCATGCGCAACCGGCCGGTCACAGCTCCGGCCTCAGGACCCTCACGTAGACCCCGGCGATCACGAGCGCCATCACGATGAGGACGATCGACATGGCGCCCCCGTAGCCGAAGTCGGTATTGGTGATGAACGTCTGGTAGTTGAGGAACGACAGGGTCTCGGTCGAGGTGCCGGGCCCTCCCCCGGTCATGATGTAGATCACGTCGAAGACGAAGAACGCCTGCAGGGTCCGAAAGACGAGCGCCACCATGATGGCCGGCTTCAGCAGCGGAAGGGTCATCCGACGGAACGACTGCCAGGCGGTGGCACCGTCGATCTTGGCGGCCTCGTAGACCTCCGTCGGGATGACCTGCAGGCCCGCCAAAAGGATGATGGCGACGAAGGGCACGTTCTTCCAGGCGTCCGCGATGAACACGACGACCCAGGAGCGGAGCACGCTCGCCCCGGCCCAGGTGAGGCTCCCCCACGACGGGTGGACGATGCCGAGGAAGTAGTCGACGAAGCCGGCCCTCGGGTCGAACATCGTCTGCCACAGCATGGCCGAGACGACCGTCGGGACCGCCCACGGGATGAGGATCGCCGCCCGCAGCAGCCCCCTGCCGGGGAAGCGCCGGTGCAGCATGAGGGCGAGCCCAAGAGCGACGGCGGTGTCGAAGACGGCGGACACCGCCGTGAACGCGAGCGTGCGCTCGAGGCTGGCGAGCCACGAGCTCGAGGTGAACATCCTCGTGTAGTTGGAGAGGCCGACGAAGTGCTGCGGGACGTTGGCGTAGCTCAGGTTCACATAGTGGAAGGAGTTCCACAGGTTGTAGACGAGCGGGAATCCCGTGATGGCGAGGAGCAGGATGACCGCCGGGGCGACGAGGGCGTAGCCGAGCCGGCGGTCCGCCGCCCGCCGGCTCGAGCGCCGTGCCCGCCGGGCGGTTCCCCCTCCCCCCCCGGTGGGCGCGGCCTCACTCGCGGCCGCCGGGGCGATCGCTTGGCCGCTCAAGGAGACGACCTCTGCGAGCGGGTCAGCGTCGACAAAGACCGGTCCCGACCCGGGTCACGAGGACGGCGTCGCGCTCGCGTCGCTTCGCACCGTCGGTGCCGCCTTGGCGATCGCCGAGGCTGGCGAGATGCTGTTCGCGTACACGGCCGAGATCATGTTCTGCAGGTCGCTCGAGATCTGGAGGTAGTTCGGGCTGACCGGTCGCGGGGCCGAGTAGCTGTTGAGCGTCTTCACGGCCTTGAAGTACGGCGCCTTGGCGTACAGCGCCGAGGTGTAGGCGCTCGGGAGCGAGGGCGGGTCGCCGGTCGCCTCCGCCCGGGCGACCTCGACCGAGGGGCTCGTCAGGTACGAGATCAGCTTCCAGGCGGCGGCGGCGTGGGCGCTCTTCGCGTTGATGGCGAGCATCTCGCCGCCGAGGGCGCTTCCGGGCGTGCCGCCCGGCGCCGCCGGGAACGGGATGTAGCCGACGTGCCCCTTCACCGGCGCCGAGGTGGCCAGCGACTCGACGAAGGGGTAGTCGATGGCAAAGGGGGTGTAGCCGGAGACGAACTCCTGCTCGACCTGGCCCTCCTGCCATCCGGTCACCGCCGTCGGAGCGATGTGGTACTTGTAGATCGAGTCGTAGAGGAAGCTGAGCGCCGCCTTGTTACCGGCGGTGTTGATGTTGCTCGGGTTGAGCTTGCCCCCGAAGGCGGAGTCGACCGTCAGGAAGGCGGTGATGGCCCCCTCGTACTTCGCCCCCTCGAAGGCGAGCCCCTCTTTCAGGTGCGGGTCGGCCTTCATGGCCGCCTTGGCATCGGCGACGAGCTGGTTGGGCGTCTTCGGCGGGGTCTTGATGAGGTCGGTCCGGTAGAAGAGGCCCTCTGGGTTGTCGAACCACGGGATGGCGTAGGTGGTGCCGTGGTAGGTGCCGGCCGCCACCTCGTGCGAGAAGAACTGGCCCATGTTCGGGTGGAAGCTCGTGAGCGCCTTCACCCAGCCCGCCTGGGCGAACTTGGCCGGATAGGTGACGTCGGACTCGAACACGTCCGGGGTGCTCGAGCCGGAGATGAAGTCGTGCTCGAGCTGGGAGAGGTAGGTCGTCGAGTTCGGCGAGAGGACGTCGATGCTCACCTTGATGTTCGGGTTCGCCTTCTCGAAGCCCTTGATCGCCTTTGCAGTCTGGGCTCCCTCGGTGCCGAGTCCCGACTCGGCGAAGACGATCGTCTGCTTGGCCTTGCCCGAGATGCTCTTCGGCGAGGCGGAGCTCGAGCCGCAGGCGGCTGCAACGAGGCCGACGAGGGCGCTCGCCGCCACCGGCCCTGCCAATCGCCCTGCCCGCCGTGCCCGCCCGTCTACCGTGCCGCGTCGTGCCACTGGCCACCTCTCCGATGTCGTCACTGGTCTGCGCCCGCGTGCGCAACGCAACCCCACGCGGCCGGCGGCCTCATACCCCACAGCGCCGCCGGGCAATCACATCCCAGGTGGGCACGACTGTGGCTACGGTGTCCGGAGAAGACGCGGACCGGAGAAAGCGGTGAGCATGCGGGTCGCCTTTTCGACCGACGACCACAACGAGTGCGCCCGGGAGGTCCTCTCGTACCTCGAGAGCGTCGCCGAGGTGGCCGAGCTGGCCACCGGCGGGATCTGGCCGGAGGTCGGCCGGGCCGTCGGCGAGGCGGTCGCCTCGGGGCGGGCCGACCTCGGCGTCGTCATGTGCTGGACGGGCACCGGGACGAGCATGGCGGCCAACAAGGTGGCCGGGGTGAGGGCGGCGCTCGCCTGGGAGCCCTGGATCGCCACCGGAGCGCGACGCTGGAACGACGCCAACGTGCTCGCCCTGTCGACCCGGCGCCTCGCCCCGGCGGTGGCAGTCGAGTGCGCCCGGGCCTTCATCGAGGCGACGGAGGTCGACAGAGACGAGCTCCCGGCGATCGAGCAGCTGAAGGGCTACGAGTCGCTCAGCCGCCCGACTGGAGGTGCCGCTCCACCGCCTCCACCTTGGAGCGGAGCGCGCCCGTGACCCCCTGGCGGTAGTCGATCTTCACGACGAGGCTGACCCGGCCCGAGTGCTCGGCCATCTTCTCGGTGCACGCCTTGAGCAGCGCCATCACCTCGTCCCAGTCCCCCTCGAGGTTGGTGAACATGGCATTCGTCTCGTTTGCGAGGCCGCTCTGGCGTACGAGCCGGACGACCTCGGCGACCTCTGAGGAGACGGACTCCCCGGCGCCGACCGGGGCGATGGAGAAGGCAGCGAGCATGGGTCCATCCTCCTCCTGGCCCCGGCGCCGCGCCAGACGCGCTATGAACCGTGCCATGGAGCCCCTCGGCGCCCGGTCAGGCGCCGTCGCAGCCGAGCTCGCCCGTCTCGGCGTCGTCACCGAGGTCCGGGAGATGCCGACCAGCACCCGCACGGCCGCCGAGGCGGCCGCTGCACTCGGGTGCGACGCCGCCGCCATCGTGAAGTCGCTCGTCTTCTGCTCCCCGTTGCGGGACGTGCCGGTCGTCGTCCTCGCCCCGGGCGATCGCAGGGTCGACGAGCACACTCTGGAGGAGGTGGCGGGCGAGCGCCTCGAGCGGGCCGACCCACGATTCGTGAAGGAGCGAACCGGGTTCGCCATCGGCGGGGTGCCGCCGCTCGGTCACCGCGTCCCCTGCGAGACCCTGCTCGACGAGCAGCTGCTCGCCCACGAGGTGGTCTGGGCTGCGGCCGGGACGCCGCACTCGGTCTTCCCGATCGACCCCCGGATCCTCGCCGAGGTGACCTCGGCGAGGATCGTGGCCGTCGCCGGTCGGCGCCCGTAGCCGGTCGCGCCCGTTCCAGGCCGTAATTTGCTCCGAGATCGACCGAAGGACCTGCATGACGATCCCGCTCTCCATACTCGACCTGGCGCCGATCCGGCCCGGCGAGAGCCCCGCCGACTCCTTCGCCGCCAGCGTCGCCCTCGCGAGGCGGGCCGAGCAGCTCGGCTACCGGCGCGTCTGGTACGCCGAGCACCACAACATGGCGACGATCGCCTCGTCGGCGACGAGCGTGCTCATCGCCCATGTCGCCGCCCACACGAGCACCATCCGCCTCGGCTCCGGCGGGGTCATGCTGCCCAACCACTCCCCACTCACCATCGCCGAGCAGTTCGGCACGCTCGAGTCGCTCCACCCGGGCCGCATCGACCTCGGCCTCGGGCGCGCCCCCGGCTCGGACCGCAACACGATGAGGGCGCTTCGCCGGAGCCCCGCCTCGGCCGACGCCTTCCCCGAGGACGTCCTCGAGCTGCAGGGCTACCTCCGGGGGCAGTCGCGCATCGCCGGCGTGGAGGCGACCCCCGGCAAGGGCACCGACGTCCCCCTGTACATCCTCGGTTCCTCCCTGTTCGGCGCCCGGTTGGCAGCCCTGCTCGGGCTGCCGTATGCCTTCGCCTCCCACTTCGCTCCGGCGGCCCTCACCGAGGCGGTCGCGCTCTACCGCCGTGAGTTCCGCCCGTCGACCGACCTCGACGAGCCCTTCGTGATCGCCGGGGTGAACGTCGTCGCCGCCGACAGCGACGAGGAGGCCGACGCCCAGTTCCGCCAGGCGACCCGCTGGAGGATCCGCTCGATCCTTGCCCCGGGCCGGCACCTGTCCGACGAGGAGACGGACTCCCTCGTTGACTCGCCGGCGGGCCGGCACGTCGCCGGGATGCTGACCTACTCGGCGGTCGGCACGCCGTCCCGGGTCGGCGAGTACCTCACCGGCTTCGCCGCCCACGCGTCGGCCGACGAGCTCATCGTCGCCCACCAGTCGCCGAGCGCCGAGGGCCGGCTGCGATCGGCCGAGCTCACCGCCAAGGCCGCGTCGCTCACCGGGGCACCGGCCGGCTAGACATCCCACGGCCGTAGGAAGTCAAGCAGCAACCTCAGATTTCTGCGGCCATACCACGAGTTCGTCGTAGAGGACTCCGCTCGGCGAGCAGACGTGGAGGAGCCCGACCCATCGGCTGGCCAGCTGTCGGAGCGCTCGGCGATGGGTCTTGCCGCGGGCTCGCAGCTGGTCGTAGTGGCTCCTGGCTCCCGGCGAATGGATGAGCGCGCAAAGGGCGCACTGATCGCAGGCGTCGCCGAGGCACCGGTTCCGGGCAAAGCGGGCCGGGACCACCCGGCTGCCCGAGGCTTTGGTCACAGGTGCCGTGCCGGCGTGGTTCTCGCGAGACCTGGGTCCGGAGAAACGGGTCCGGTCATCACCCAACTCGCCCAGCACCCGGGCACGAAGGACCGTCCCCGGTCCTGGCAGGGATCGGACGACCTTGGCGTCCGGGTGCTGCTCGAAATGCTCCGAGAGCGGCGTCTCGAGTTCGGCTGGTCGAGGCGCGACATCCCACCAGCTGCCTGTCTCCTCACCGACCCGAAGGGGCACGCTCTGGCCGTAGGGCTCATGGCCGAGGAGCCGCCGGTGCTCCCGCCGGGTGGCTCGGAGACCAGCTCGCCTCTCGCAAGCCAGCAGGAGCCTCGGGGACAGCCCGCGGTGACCGCCTTCGACGTCGACGACCTCTCGGGCACGATGGCATCCTTCTCCGACCTCGCCGAGGCGGCGCTCGCGCGAAGGAGGCGCCACCGTCAAACCCGCCCCAGGGCCTCCGGCCTCGCCGCCACGACCTGCGGGTGCCAGCCGGAGTCCGGGGGCTGCTCGTCGCCGTCGGTGCCTCGGACGTCCGACCGGTGCCGCCCGAGCGGACATGCAGCCGGCGCTCGTCCCCCACGCCGCCGGCGAGGACCGCGGCCTGCCTCTTCCTCCCCGGGCTCGCCGGACTGCCCGCCCGATGACCGGCGCCGGCCGGTGCCGCCGCTAACCTCCAGAGCCGCCTAGGCATCGGGGAGGACGGGCACGTGTACGACTCGAGGGTGTACCACCGCGCCGCCACGCGCCCGCTCGCCGCCCGGCGCCGGCCGGCCGGCGCGGAGTCCCGTTCATGACCGCCCTCGTCGGGGAGGAGGCGCAGCTCATCGTCGGCGAGGCGGCGCGGCGTCGGACCTTCGCCATCATCAGCCACCCCGATGCCGGCAAGACGACGCTCACCGAGAAGTTCCTGCTCTACGCCGGCGCTGTCGCCGAAGCCGGCGCCGTGAAGGCCCGCGGCGCCAGGCGTCGGGCCACCTCTGACTGGATGGCGCTCGAGCAGGAGCGGGGCATCTCGATCACCTCGACCGCCCTCCAGTTCTCCTACCGCGACCACGTCCTCAACCTGCTCGACACCCCCGGGCACCGCGACTTCTCCGAGGACACCTACCGCGTCCTCGCCGCCGCCGACGCGGCGGTGATGGTCCTCGACGTCGCCAAAGGTGTAGAGCACCAGACCCTCAAGCTGTTCGAGGTCTGCCGGGCGCGTTCGCTCCCGGTCCTCACCCTGCTCAACAAGTGCGACCGTCCGGGCCGGGACCCGCTCGAGCTCCTCGACGAGATCGAGGAGCAGATCGGACTGCGACCCACCCCGGTGACATGGCCGGTCGGGATCCCGGGCGACTTCCGCGGGGTCCTCGACCGGCAAACGGGCGAGTTCGTCCGCTACGGACGCACGGCCCACGGTGCCAGGACGGCCCGCGAGGAGCGGGCCGACCCCGAGGTCGCCCGCCTGAGCGAGGGCCCAGCCTTCGAGCGAGCGCTCGAGGAGGCGGCGCTCCTCGAGGCCGTCGGCGCCAACCTCGACGTCGGCTCCTTCCTCGCCGGCGAGTCGAGCCCGCTGTTCGTCGGCTCGGCGCTCACCAACTTCGGGGTCCGCCACCTCCTCGACGCCGTCGTGAACCTGGTCCCCCCGCCCTCGCCCCGGGCCGACTCCACCGGGGCGCGGCGGCGGCTCGAGGAGCCCTTCTCTGGCTTCGTGTTCAAGATCCAGTCCAACATGGACCCCGCCCACCGGGATCACGTCGCCTTCGTCCGGGTCTGCTCGGGCCGCTTCGAGCGCGGCATGACCGTCGTCCATGAGCCCAGCAGCCGCCCGTTCGCCACCAAGTACGCCGCCTCGCTGTTCGGGGCCGAGCGCGAGACGATCGACGTCGCCTACCCGGGCGACGTCATCGGGCTCGTGAACGCCGGCGATCTCAGGATCGGCGACACCCTGTACGCCGGCGAACGGGTCGCCTTCCCCTCGATCCCGAGCTTCAGCCCCGAGCTGTTCGCGAGGGTCCGCCCGCGCGACACCGGCCGTCACAAGCAGTTCCGCCGCGGTGTCGAGCAGCTGGAGAAGGAGGGGGTCGTCCAGGTCCTCCGCGACCCGGCCGGGGATCCCGACCCCGTCCTGGCGGCGGTCGGACGGATGCAGTTCGAGGTCTTCGCCCACCGTCTCGCCGAGGAGTTCGGGGCGCCCGTCGACCTCTCGCCGACGGCGCACACCGTCGCCCGGCGCACCGACGAGCCGACGGCGGCGGCGCTGCGCCGGACGAGCGCCAGCATCAGGGTGCTCGCACGACGCGACGGGGCCCTGCTCGCCCTGTTCGAGAGCCGCCACTGGCTTGCCCGCCTCGAGGCCGAGCACCCCGAGTGGCGCCTGGAGCCGGTCCTCGAGAGCGGAGGACGGCGCGCAGCGCCCTGATGGCGCCCGCCTTGACAGATGGCTATCTTCTAGGCGATGGCCAGTGCGGACACTGAGTCATGGGAGGAGCTCCGGGGGCGCCTCGAGGCGGTCCAGGCACAGCTCCAGCGCAACGCCCGACGGCTCGTGGGGACCCGGGAGCTGATCCGGACGAAGGAGGAGAGCGCGGTCGACACGCGACACCTCCTGTCGACCTCGCTGCTCGCCAGGATGCGGGCCCGCCTTGACTCGATGCCGGTGATCGAGCAGGCGAAGGGGATCCTCATGGTGCGCGCCGGCTGCTCGGCCGAGGAGGCCTTCGAGGTGCTCCGGAAGGCTTCGCAGCGGTCGAACACGCCCGTGCGCGTCCTCGCCCAGCAGATCGTCGACGAGGCCTCCTCCCGACGCCGGAGGCGGGTCGCCGACGGCGTCAGCCGCCGGGTCCTCCCTCGCGCTCGCTGAGCTGGCCGTCGGACGACGCCGCGGCCTCCTGCTTCGGGAGCGGTCCGCGGGAGGCGTCCTCGGCGTCCATCATCAAGATGACGCCTCGAAGCGGAGCTTTGCCGACGAGGCCGCTGAGGGTCACCGAGCAGGTGATCGGGCGCCCGCGCCGGTTGACGGCCGGCTGGGAGAGCTGCGCCCGCTCGCTCCGTCCGGCGACGCAGTCGCGGATCACCGAGCGGAGCCGCTCGACAGGGAAGCCGATGTCGAGGTTGAGGAAGTGCTGACCGAGCACCTCCTCGCTGCGGAGCCCCCAGAGCTCCTCGGCCTGGCGGTTCCAGGCGCGCACCTGCATCTCGGCATCGAGGACGACCACGGCCGATTGGATGCTGCCGAGAATGGACTCGAGGAACTGGTTCAGGTCGTCGATCTGCTCGTTGCGGTCCCGCAGCTCGTTGTTGATCGTCTCGAGCTCCTCGTTGGTCGACTGGAGCTCCTCGTTCATCGTCTCGAGCTCCTCGTTGGTGGAGTGCAGCTCCTCGTTGGTCGTCTCGAGCTCCTCGTTGGTCGACTGGAGCTCCTCGTTGGTCGTCTCGAGCTCCTCGACGGCGGACTGGAGCTCCTCGAAGGCCGTCTCGAGCTGGAGCTGGGAGGCCTCGAGCTCGTCGCGCAGGTGCTGGTAGCGGGTGACGTCGGAGACCAGCACGACGACGCCGTCCGCCTCGAGCGGGCCGACCGTGATGTCGAGGGTCGCCGGCTGGTCGCGGGTCGGCCAGACGACATCGTGCACCGTCACCGGATGGCGGTCCCGGAGCACCCGCTCGACTGCCGGCCGGAGCTCGACCACGCGCGAGAGCGAGACGAGCTCGACATAGGGGTGGCCGACGTCGCCGCTCCCGAGACCGAAGAGCCGGCGGGCTTCGCGGTTGGCGGCCACGAGGACGGAACGATCGTCCACGACGAGCTCGGCCACCGGGGCCTGGTCGAAGAGGTCGTCGTCGAGCGACGGAACCGTCCACTCCGCCACCCCCCTCGAGCCAGAGAGGGCCGGCAGGACGGCGACGTGCGGGGCGCCGTCCTTGGAGAAGATGTGCTGGCGCAAGTCGACCACCTCGAACATCCTCGTCCGGGTGACGAGCGCCTCCGACTTGCCGAGGAACAGGTAGCCGCCCGGGCCGAGGGCGAAGTGGAAGTTCCCGAGGATCCGCGTCTGCACGTCGGAGGTGAAGTACATGAGCGTGTTCCTGCACGAGATGAGGTCGAGGCGCGAGATGGGCGGGTCCTGGACGAGATCGTGGCGCCCGAAGATGAGGGCGCGACGGAGCTCGGTCCGGAAGACCGAGTCCTCGCCGTCCTCGTCGAAGAACCGCCGCATGCGCTCCTCACCGAAGGCGGCCCGCAGCTTGGAGGTCGGGTAGCGGCCGTGCCGGGCGACTTGCAGTGCCTCGACGTCCGCGTCGGTCGCGTAGATCTTCACGCTCTGGCGGAACCGCTCCTCGCCGAGGGCCTCGGCGAGGACCACGGCGAGGGTGTAGGCCTCCTCGCCCGAGGCACAGCCGGCCGACCAGACCCGGATCGCCTCGGTCGGGGCCTTGCAGGCGGCGAGTGGAGCGACCACATGCTCGGCGAGCGCCTCCCATGCATCGGGGTCGCGCACGAGGCTCGTGACGTTGATGAGGATCGTGTTGAACAGGTCGCGGAACTCGCCCGGGTTGGCCTCCAGCAACTCGGTGTAGCGCCGATAGTCGTCGATGCCGACCGCCTGCATCCGCTTCAAGATCCGCCGGCTGAGGCTCGCACGCTTGTAGCCCCGGAAGTCGAAGTTGCGACGTTCGTGGATGTACTCGAGCAACCGGTCCAGCTCTCCGTCAAGCGGCGGGGTGGCCACCGGCCTCTCCTGTCCGAGCGCTCGTGCCCGCTCCGGGGTCGGCACGCTCCTCGTCATGGTGCGCCTCGTCCTCGACCGGCGCCTGGCTCAGCGTGTCGATCATGGCACGCAGCACGCCGGCGTTGCTCCTCGTCGCCTCGGCCTCGCTCTCGTAACGGGCCCGGGTGAGCACGAGCCGCTGGCGACCCGCCCGGGACCTCATCCGGTCGAGCACCTCGAGACGCTCTTCGAGGGCCACGATGGCAGCCCAGAGGGCCGACTCGAGGGCGTGCTGCTTGCCGACGAGCAGGCTGGCGGCCGAGTGCGAGTGCCCCACGCGGCAGCGGAAGCGCTCGGCGCCGAACTCGTCACGGAGCCACAGCGTCCCCCCGCAGTCGGGGCAGGTGAAGGCCACGACGGTCTCCTGCACGGCGGGAGGGAAGGCCGACTCGTCGCCGACCGTCCGGCCCGGTAGCCACGGGGTCGTGACGGCGGGGTCGGGCTCGGGACCGGCACGGCCCCCCGGCGCGGCCGGGGGGCCCGGTCCGGGCTCGCCCGAGCCCCCTCGCACCGGCGGCGGATCAGCCGACTCGGGACTCGTCCCGTCGCCGACGACCGCCCCGGTCACCGCCGCATCTCCCCTCCTCGGCAGGTTGTCGACCCATGAGGAGAGATACCGGGCGAGCTCGCGGGGCTCCGCTACGATCTGGGGATCTGCCACCTCGATGGCCGCCAGCGGCATGCCGGGGAAGGGCGACGACTCCGGCGATTGGACGAGCGCGAGGCCGCCCGCCACCCGGAGGGCGAGGAGACCGGCCGCTCCGTCATCCATCATCCCCGACAGCACCACCCCGGCCGCCCGGGGACCGAACCCGATCGCGAGGCTGCGCAGCAGCGTGTCGGCGGAGGGCCGGTGCCCGCCCTCCCGCGGCCCCCGCGTCACCCAGACGTGGCCGTCCTCGGCGACGAGATGGTGGTCGGGAGGGGCCACGAGGATCACGCCCGCCTCGAGCGGCTCCCCGTCGACGGCGTGACGGGCCGGTAGCTCGCCGGCGCGCGTCAGGATCCGCGGCAGCACGCTCGGACCGCTCGGGGAGATGTGCAGGACGACGAGGACGGTGGCCGGAAGGTCGCCTGGCAGCGCCGAGACGAAGCTGCGGAGCACTTCGACGCCACCGGCGGAGGCGGCCACCCCCACCACGGCGAGCGGCTTGCTCATCTCGCGAGCCTACCGGCCGGAACGCTCGCCTCTCTTGCCGCCGCCACGGACCGCCCGGCCACGCGCTGTCACCGAGTCGTAACCCGCCGGCGCTCGTCGCAGCGGTCCTTCTCGGTAGTCTTTTGTCGCCGGCTTGCCGGCTTGTCCACAGATCTTGTGGGCCGTTTGACGGAACAGACGGCCACCTCGTCTACGACCAGAGTGGTGGCGCGGTGTTCTTAGGTGTCCTCAACGGCTCCGGCTACGAGGGTCGGCATCGGTCCGTGGTCCTCGTCTCGGGCGACCTCGACCTGTCAACCTGCGAGCACGTCCGGTCCCGCCTCTTCTCTGCCATGGACGGGCCCAGTGGCGACCTCGTGGTCGACCTCTCGCGGGTGAGCTTCATCGACGCCCGGGGTCTCGGCCTGCTCGTCGAGACCGACCTTCAGGCCAAGGCGACGGGCCACCGCGTCGTGCTGTGGCGACCGAGCCAGATCGTCTGCCGCCTCCTCAGCCTCGGGGGACTCGGGGACCACTTCGAGCTCGAGTTCTTCGAGCAGGACTGAAGCGCGGTCGGATCAGCCTGCGGTGCCGAAGGGGGCCCCTACGGCCCGACGTGCGCCCTCGGCTCCTCTGAGCCACGCGCGCCACGACGCCGGGGGCCTCGCCGTTCGCGATCTGTGGGCGGGCGACCTCGGCGAAGCAGCCGAGGTCTTCCGCTGAGAGCAGCCGGCCGGTCACGAGCCGGCCGGCGGCACGCCCGACTGCCCGGTGGCGGGATCGAGAGCCGTCAGCCCTGGAAGCGGGCGTGCTCGAGGTCGAGCTCGCGCCGTACCGCCCGCATGACCCCGTTGGTGATCTCACCCTGGCGGTGCAGGTGCTGGAGCGTCTCCACCTGGACTGCGAGGAGGCGCCGCTCGAGGGCGCGCAGCGCGGCAGGGCTGTCGTCCTCGTCCTCGTCGTCGCCGGCGAGCAGGCGGGCGCGCGCGAGCCGGCGCTCGTAGCGCTCGCGCAGCCACTCGGCCGCCTCGTCGCCCACCTGCTCCTCGGCGACCAGCCGGTCGAGGAGGCGGAGCGCCGCCTCTGCGCAGCGCCGCTCGGCCATCGCCTGCTGGCGGCTCTCGAGCTCGCTGCCGACCACGCCGAGGCGCCTCAGAAGCCAGCTGAGCGTGGTGCCCTGGCCGACGAGCGTGGCGACGATGACACAGAAGGTCGTGAAGACGACGAGGTCGCGCCCGGGGAAGGGTCGACCCGAGACGCTGGCGGGCACCGACAGCGCCGCCGCCAGCGAGATGGCGCCCCGCAGCCCGCTCCAGCCGAGCACCAGCCTCTCCCGCCTCGGCATGCTCCCGGTGTCGAGCAGGCGACCCGCCGGCCGCCAGCGGATCGTCGGGACCGCCAACCACCACACGAGCCGCAGCCCGACGACGGTGGCGACGGCCAGCCCGGCGAGCAGGGCGACGCTGCCGACCTCGTCGGGGCGCAGCCCGTCGACCAGGCGGCGCAGCTGGAGGCCCACCAGCACGAACAGGACGGACTCGAGCAGGAAGACGAGCACCTGCCAGAAGTCGGCGATCCGGATACGCCCGGACGGCTCGAGCCCGGCAGTCGCCCGGGGGCCGACCACGAGGCCGGCCGCCAGCGTGGCGAGGACACCCGACAGACCGAGGGCGTCGGCCGGCAGGTAGGCCGCGAACGGGATGATGAGCGAGACGACCGTCCTCGAGGAGGCGTCCCGGAGCCAGCGCTGGGACCGGCCGGCGGCCACGCCGACGACGATGCCGAGGGCCGTGCCGCCACCGGCGATCCGCAGGAAGCTCACGAGACCGGCCGACGGGCTGGTCGGTGCCGCCAGAGCAGCCAGCCCGACGCTGAACAGAGCGAGGGCAATCCCGTCGTTGACGAGGCTCTCGCCCTCGAGGATTGTCGTCACGTCCGGCGGTGCGCTGAGCCGGGCCATCACCGAGGTGGCGGCGACGGGATCGGTCGGTGCGACGATGGCGCCCAGCACGACCGCACCCGCCCAGCCGAGCGACGGGACGACCGCGACGGCCACGCCCGCCACAGCGAAGGTGGTGGCGAGCACCAGGCCGAAGGCCCCGAGTGCGATGGGGAGGGCGTTCGCCCGCAGCTCCCGCGGCGAAGTGAGGAGACCGGCGTGGAAGACGAGCGGCGGCAGGAAGCCGAGGAAGACGACCTCGGGATCGAGCGCGATCCGGCCCATGTGGGGAAGGAATCCGGCCGCCGCTCCCGCCACGACGAGGAAGACCGCGTAGGGCACGCCCGTCCGGCGCGAGAGGGTGCGGCTGGCGACGACGACCATCGCGATGGCAAGGCCGACACCGAGGTAGTAGCCCGCCGCCGGGCCGAGCCCGGGTGCGATGGCGGACAGCATGCTCATGCCCCCCACCGGCCGCGGTACGGCCCCCGCGATGCCCCGCCCGGCCCGCGAGCGAGGAAGGGGGCGGACACGCTCACCTGTCTACCCGCTGCGGGTCCGACCTGGTCAGTTGCACGTCGAGCGGCGCGGCCGGCTGCTCCTCCTGCTGCTCCGGTACCCTCTGGGGTATGAGTGTCTGCACCCTCAACCGGTTCCTCGCCGTGGCGGGCGCCGCCGGGCTCGCCGTCGCCACCTTCACCGGCTCGGGGCTGTACGGCTGGGTGGCCGCCGGCGTGGCCGCCGTCGGCTTCCTCGTCTACTCGCTCCTCGGTCCGGGCCGGGCGCGTCCTGCCTGCGGCGCCGGCTCGACCTGCGCCCCGCGCCGGGGCAGCCGCCCAGCGGCGAGCACGAGCTCCGCCGGCGAGGGCGAGAAGCAGCCGGCCTGAGGCGGACTCGGCGGCGCCACGGGGTATCTCCCCGGCATGAACTGGACCTGGAGCCTGCGGACGAGCGACGCCGGGATGAACGGACTCGAGTTCTGCCGGTGCACCACCGCCGGCGGTCTCGACCGCGTGCTCGTCCATGCCGCCCCCACCAGGGCGAGCGTCGAGGTGGTCGCCGACGACGACCGGGTGATCGCCCGCGGGGAGGTCGGCCGGTCGGGCGACTACTCGCCGATGACCCTCCTCGAGCTCGACAGCGGCCACGTCCGCCGCCGTGAGGTCTGGCCGGGCGAAGAGCACCACGGCTTGCCGGTGCTGCTCGCCGGCGGTGAGGCGGGCCGGCTGTCGAGCTGGCGGCATGGCGAGGACCGCAGCTGGTGGACCTGGTCGGTCGAGTTCTCGAACCACGTCGGGCGGCCTGCGGACTGGTCGCCGGGGCCACCACCCTCGTCCTCCCCCGCCCCGGACGGCAGCCGGGCGGAGAGGGGAAAACGGCGCGTCTAAGGTCGACTCGGAGGGCAGGGAGCTCTCGGGAAGGTCAAGGGGTCGATGCGGGCGCTCGTCAAGTCGGACCCGTCGCCGGGTCTGTGGATGAAGGACGTACCGGAACCGGCCGTCGGCCGCGACGAGGCCCTCGTGCGCGTCCTGCGGACGGGGATCTGTGGCACCGACCTGCACATCGCGGCCTGGGACGACTGGGCGAAGGCGCATGTCGCCGTCCCGCTCGTCGTCGGCCACGAGTTCGTCGGCAGGATCGAGCGCTGCGGCGACGACGTCACCGGGTTCGAGGTCGGCGACCTCGTGAGCGGGGAGGGCCACCTCGTCTGCGGGCGCTGCCGCAACTGCATGGCAGGCCGGCGCGTCCTGTGCGCCAGGACCGAGAGCGTCGGGGTCACCCGTGACGGGGCCTTCGCCGACTACATCGCCATCCGGGCGTCCAACCTCTGGCGCCACCCGGGCACCATCGGCCTCGACACGGCCGCCATCTTCGACCCCTTCGGCAACGCGGTGCACACGGCCACCGCCTTCCCGGTCCTCGGCGAGGACGTCCTCGTCACCGGCGCCGGGCCGATCGGCCTCATGGCCGCACTCGTCGCCAGGCACGCCGGCGCCCGCCACGTCGTCGTCACCGACGTCTCGGACTACCGCCTCGAGCTCGCCCGAAGGCTCGGCGTCACCCGTGCGGTGGATCCCCGCCGGGAGAGCCTGGCCGACACGATGGCGACGCTCTCGATGTCCGAGGGCTTCGACGTCGGATTCGAGATGTCGGGCAACGCCGACGCCATGGGCCAGATGCTGCGGCACCTCAGCCACGGGGCCAAGGTCGCCATGCTCGGGCTGCCGAGCGAGCCCTACGCCATCGACTGGGCCGAGACGGTCATGAACATGACCACCATCCGGGGCATCTACGGCCGCCAGATGTTCGAGACCTGGTACGAGATGTCGGTCTTCATCGAGTCCGGCCTCGACATCTCCCCGGTGATCACGCACCGGTTCAAGGCCGACGAGTACGCCGAGGCGCTCGACGTGGTCGCCTCCGGCCGCTGCGGCAAGGTGATCCTGGACTGGTCCGACTGAGAGGAGCCGTCATGTTCGATCAGGTGCGCGGGCAGCTCGCCGACGAGCTCGAGAGGATCGAGCAGGCGGGCACCTTCAAGCGCGAGCGGACCCTCGACTCACCCCAGGGAGCCGAGGTCACCGTCAACGGGAAGACGGTGCTCAACTTCTGCGCCAACAACTACCTCGGGCTGGCCGACGATCCGCGCATCGTCGAGGCGGCCACCGAGGCGCTCCGCCGCCACGGCTTCGGCATGGCCTCGGTCCGGTTCATCTGCGGGACGGCGACGGTCCACAACGAGCTCGAGGCGGCGCTCAGCTCCTTCCTCGGCACCGAGGCGACGATCCTCTACTCCTCCTGTTTCGACGCGAACGGTGGCGTCTTCGAGACGCTTCTCGGTCCCGAGGACGCCGTCATCTCCGACCAGCTGAACCATGCCTCCATCATCGACGGCATCCGTCTGTGCGCCGCCACCCGGTACCGGTACGCCAACCGCGACCTCGCCGACCTCGAGGTCCAGCTGAGAGCCGCAGAGGGCGCCCGGCGGACCCTCGTCGTCACCGACGGCGTCTTCTCGATGGACGGCTACCTCGCCCCGCTCGAGGGGATCTGCGACCTCGCCGAGCGCTACGGCGCCATGGTGATGGTCGACGACTCGCATGCCGTCGGCGTCGTCGGCCCGAACGGACGGGGGACGCCCGAGCACTTCGGCGTGCAGGACCGGGTCGACGTCGTGTCGGGCACGCTCGGCAAGGCCCTCGGCGGCGCCAGCGGCGGCTACCTGAGCGGGCGGGCGGAGATCGTGGCGCTCTGCCGGCAGCGCTCGAGGCCGTACCTGTTCTCCAACTCCCTCGCCCCCTCGATCGCGGCCGCAGGGATGGCGGCGCTCGAGCTGCTCGGGGACACCGCCGAGCTGCGTGACCGGCTGGCACGGAACGCCACCAGGATGCGGTCGGGCCTCGAAGCGGCCGGCTTCGAGCTCGTGGCGGGCGAGCACCCGATCATCCCGATCATGATCGGCGATGCCGCCCTTGCCGCCAGCATGGCCGACGCCCTGTTGGAGCGTGGCGTCTACGTCATCGGCTTCAGCTACCCGGTCGTGCCCCTCGGCAAGGCCCGCATCAGGGTCCAGATGTCGGCTGCGCACACCGAGGCCGAGATCGACCAGGCCGTCACCGCCTTCGCGGAGGTCCGCCGGGCGCTCTCGTGAGCCGCGCGGGAACCGGCGTGCCGCGGCGGCCGCCGCTGGGCCGGCCCGCCGGGGCCACGGCGTGACCATCTCGCTCGACACCTCCCGCCGGAGAACACAGAGGCTGCGGGGCGGCCGGCACGCACGGTCTCGCTCTTCATCGAGATCCGCTGCAGCACGCCGCGGGCCCCCAGCGAGCACGCACGACCCGTGCACCCTCCGGCGGCACTGCGCACGAGGCTCGGCTGCCTGCGCGTCGTCGACACGGGCCAACTGCCGCCCGACCCGCCGCCGGTAGGACGGCACTCGACGAGGCTGTCATCCAAGCGCCCCTGCCGGACGATTACCTGTCGTGAACGCGGCGACGAGCGCGAGCATGCAGACCGGGATCCTGGTCGATCGACCGGAGGGATGGTGCATGCCCGGAGCGAAGGGACAAGGTGGGGCGGACGGGGAGACGGGAGAGGCCTTCGAGGAGTTCTTCGACCGCCTGATGCCCCGCGCGCTGCTCGTCGGGCGGCGGATCCTCGGCTCCCGGCCGGACGCGGAGGACGCCGCCGTCGAGGCGATGGCCCGCGCCTACGTCGCCTGGGACCGCCTCGCGGCTGCCTCCCACCGCGACGCATGGGTGCTCCGGGTGACGTCGAACGTCGCCTATGACCAGGTGAGGCACCGGAGGCGGGAGGTGGGTCGCCTGCAGGTGTCGACCGAGGCGCAGGAGCCGGCCGCCGAGGTCGACCTCCGCTTGACGCTGCTCCCCCTTCTGCACCGCCTGTCTCGCCGCCAGCGCGAAGTGGTGACCCTCAGCCACCTTGCGGGGCTCACCCACGAGGAGATCGCCGCCGCCCTCGGCTGCTCGGTGGGCTCGGTGAAGGTGCACGCCCGGAGAGGGATGGACAAGTTGCGGGCAGACCTCGGTGTCGCCCCGCAGGGGATCGAGGAGGCCTGATGCGCCGCGACGAGACATCGATGACCGACGAGCAGAGGGCCGCCCTGTTCGGGCGGACCATGACGCGGGCGGGCCAGCTGCGGGCAGCGAAGCGGCGACGGCACCTCGCCATGCGGACGCTCCCGACCGTGGCGCTCGCCCTCGGGCTCAGCGCGGCAGCCGTCGCCGTGGCGACCACAGGGGGTGGCCGCCACCAGCCGGCGAGGAGCCACGCGGTGGGCACCAGCACCTCGCCCCGCCCGCACGCCACGACGGCGCCCAGCACGACGTCCACCACGACGTCCACCACGACGACGCTGCCGGCACCGATCATCTCGGGCTTCGACCCGGTCTCGTTCTCCGCAGTCAGCCTGGACCAGTGGTGGGTGCTCGGGACCGCGCCCTGCCAGAGCGGCCGCTGCGGCGAGGTGCTCGAGACGAGCGACGGAGGGGCGCACTTCAGCACCCACCTGCTGCCGAGCGCGCTCGGACGGGTCTCCGGCGTCGCCTTTGCCAACTCCGCCGACGGCTTCGTCTACGGACCGGGCCTCGCCGTCACGACCGACGGCGGTGCCACCTGGACCACCGAGTCCATGCCGGGCACGGTGAGCGAGCTCCAGATCGCCGGCGGGCGAGCAGATGCCCTGGTGACGTGCTCTTCCTCCTCTGCAGGCTGCCAGGGCCAGGTCCAGCTGTTCCAGACGGCCGTGCCCGGGGTGTCCTGGCAGGCGGTGGCGCTCCCTCGCCAGCTCGTGTTCGGGGCGAGCCTCTCGGTTCAGGCGAGCATGGTGCTCGTCTCGAACGGGCCGGCGAGCAGCACCGGCGCTCAGCCTGTCGACTTCCTCCTCTCGAACAACGGGGGCTCGAGCTTCAGCGTCGAGACCTCTCCCTGCGTTCCGGGGCTCGGTGGGCGGGGCGAGATCGCCATCTCCAACCCGGCCGTGATCTGGGCGGCCTGCCCCACCGGCATGTTGGCGTCGCCCTCGCTCTCGATCGACGGCGGGAGGACGTGGACCCCTGTGCGCTCCTCGACGGAGTTCTCCAACGGCCTCGACCTCTCGCCCGTGTCGGCCACGACCGCCCTCGCCTGGCCGGCCGGTGGGCAGTCAGGCGTCGCCCTCACGACCGACGGCGGGAAGACCTTCCACACGGTGCTCACCGGGCCGACCGGGTCCGTCGGCGCCTTCGCCGGCTACAGCGACGCCTCCCGGGCCTACGTCATCTTCCCCAAGGGCAGCGGCAACACGGCCGGCGTCATGTACGAGTCGAACGACGGAGGACGCACCTGGACGCAGGTCTTGTTCAGGTCATGACGGCGCCGAGCCGCTCCCTCGTGAGTGCCGGCACCGCTCGGGACGCAGGATCCCGTCCACTCTCCAGGTTGATGCGCTGAAAGCGAGGATCCGGGAGGGCACGGAGGTCGCCAGGAGCACCGTCCACGCCCTCGGGCGGGTGGCGTAGGCCGACTCCTTCCGGTCAGGGCACGGGCTGGCCCATCGCCGTGCACAGGACCGGTGGTGGAGAGGGATCCTGATCCGGTGCCGGCGAGACCGACCTCATCGCAGGTCCGCTCGACCTGGCGCCCGTCGTCGGGGAGGTGGCCACGTCCCGAGTGATCGAGGAGGCGGTCGCCGGCGCCGGCGTCCCGGTGAGGGGGCTGGCACGGGCCGATGCCACCCAGGCGATCGCCGGTCTCGGCCCTCGACGCCTCCACCGTCGGCCCTGGGCAGCCCTTCGCCCTGTCGACGACGCTCGGGGCGACCGCCTTCGGATCCCCGTCGTCTGCATGCCGGCACGTGGCCGTGCCGGCACGGTGGGCGTGCCCTTCGCCAGTACGTGCGTGGGCGGCACGACGAGGATCGCTCACCCGGCCGGACGGGAGCCGGCCTCCTTGCCGGCCTGGTCGACGATCTCCGACAGCAGGAGGACCTCCGTCCCGGCGAGGCCCACCGAGCAGAAGAGCGTGACCTGGCTGTCGGCGGTCCGGCCCGGCACGGCGCCGGCGGCCAGCTCGGAGAGGGAGACGAGACGGTCCATCTGCGCCGTTCCGGCAAGCACGAAGGGCGGGTCGTAGCTACGAGCCTGGGCGATCGAGTCGGTGGCGACGACGTCGGCCCGCTCGGCCAGCAGGTGATCGAACTCGGCCCGGCCAGCCTGCTTCGGCCCGAGCGTCGTCACGTGACACCCCTCTCCCACCCAGGTCGGGTCGATGACGGGTGAGCCACTCGAGGTGGCGAGCACGACGAGGTCGCGCCCGCTCACCGCCTCCTTCGCGCTCGGGACGGCCCGGGCCGCCAGTCCGAGCTCGTGCTCGGCCCGCTCGGCGAATCGGCGGCGACGCTCGGCGTTCGGGCTGTAGACGGTGACGCTCTCGAGCGGGCGCACGGCACTCGTGGCCCAGAGCTGGGTCCAGGCCTGCCGCCCGCTCCCGACGAGGCCGAGGTGGTGGGCGTCGGGCCGGGCGAGCAGGTCGGCGGCGAGCCCGCCGACCGCCCCGGTTCGAAGGGGCCCGAGCGCTCGGCCGGCGGCGACCGCCCGGACCCTGCCCGACGACCAGTCGTGCAGGACGACGAGCTCCTCGCCAGGGTCCCTCCCGAAGGAGTCATATGAGCGGTATCCGTACCACCGGCCAGTACGGGCGCCGCAGGTGAACACGAGGCGGCCGGAACCGAACTCCACCGCAACCCTCGGCGGCGCCTCGATCTCTCCCCGCTCCACCCCCAGCACGGCTGCACGCATGGCGGCGACGGCACGGCGTGGCGCGAGCTGGTCGGTCACGTCGTCGTCGTCGATGAGCAGTGGAGGCATGCCCAAGCTTGGCAGCCACCCGCACGACCGTCACGCCCTCATCGCGCAAGCCGGTGGGATCCGAAGTCGCGGTAGGCGGTGGCGAAGCGGTCGATGGTCGCCAGGCAGACGTCGGTCGGCTGGAAGCTGCCGGCCGCCAAGGTGTGGAGCCAGGTTGCGAGCCCGAAACAGGGAGCGGCGCGATAGCGCTCGAGGGCCACCGGCCGGCTCGGTGGGTCCACGCCGTGGGACGCCAGCGCCTCAAGGTAGCCCTCGAGCAGGCCGGTCTCGTGAACCCGCCGCTCCTCGGCACCGAGGCTCCCGACGAGGAAGTAGCCGACGTCGTGCGACCAGTTGCCGACCCGGACGAGCTGCCAGTCGTAGAAGCCGGTGCGCCCACCGGCGAGCGCGTAGGTGTTGCCGGGATGCGGGTCGCCGTGCAGGACTGTGGTCGGCCCGTCCGCCGCCCGGCGGGCGCTGTTGCGGAACTGGCGCTCGAGCAGCCCGGGCGTGGCCGAGGGCGGCATGATGCCAGCCTCCCCGAGCTCACGGAGCCGCCGCACGCCTCTCGAGAGACTGGCGAGGGAGACGGGGGCGAGGGCGCGCCCGAGCCGCCAGGGCCGGAGGAACGCCAGCGACGACGGCAGGGGCCGGTCCCAGTAGGCGGCGTGCAGGGAGGCGAGCCCGGACAGCCCGGAACGGACCTCCGCCACGCTGAGCGCCCTCGTCGCCTCGTTGGGCGATCCGCCGAGGGTTGCCAGGTCCTCCATGACCACGACCGTGGCGAGTCGCCCCGCGTCGAACCCGCCGCCGAGGAACCGGGGGTGCTCGATCGGCAGCCTCTCGGTCGAGGCGGCAAGCCGCGCCTCTGCCCCGAGGGCCCGCAGGGCGACGAGCGCCAGGCGGTGGACCAGACGGCCTCCTGCCTTCACGAATATCGACGGCGGACCGGACCCTTCGGAGTACGACAACCTGAGACGTGCTCGCCGGTTCGTGCCGTCCTCGACCGGGCCGAGATCGACGCCCGAGACCACAGCGCCCGGGTAGCAGGACGAGAGGACGGCCGTCACCCACGACGGCGTGAGGTCGGACCACGAGCGCGGGACGGCGAGCACGCTCCC
Organism: Actinomycetes bacterium; assembly: GCA_021797795.1. GTDB lineage: Bacteria > Actinomycetota > Acidimicrobiia > Acidimicrobiales > Bog-793 > JAKACF01. The sequence continues at coordinate 33,105 of JAJZZB010000019.1, forward strand.
ATCGTGCCCGACGACCCCGGGGGCAGCGGGCAGCTCGGTCAGGACAGCAGCGGGGGGTCGAGGGACCGGACCACCGATCTCCATGCCCGACAAGGTGCTGCGGGAGTCCCGCAGCACCTTGTCGTGATCCGAACCTCGCGTCTGCAGCACCTGGACGCCCCGGACGACCCGGCGCATCTCACCGCCGAGCCGGACGTCGTGGCTGTCGTCGGCGGCCATCGAGACCTGAAACTCGGACGCAACACCACCGGGACGGCTCGCGACCGGGCAGGCGCCGAGCGAGGGGCGGATGCCTCGGGTGAGCACGCGGACCGAGACGACGGTGCCGTCGTCGGTTGGCTGGCCGAGGCGGGCGGTCCGTCAGCGGGCGAGGGCTGCCGCCGAGGCGACGGCACCGTGCATGCCACGCCCGGCATGCAGGAGGACCTCGAGTGTGTCGTCGAGGGGGCGGTCCCACCGCTCGAGCGCAGGCGAGGGTCGAGCGGCGCTCCTCCGTCCCGATCCCGATGTGGTCGTCCAGCAACGAGAGTGCCCGCGCCGGGTCGTCGGTCCGGCGGAGGTCCCGGCTGACCTCGACTCTCAGATCGTCTGCGCGCGCTGCAGCCGCCGGGCCGACGCCGGCGACGTCGCCGATCACGACTGCGGCCCGGCCGTCGTTCGAGTCGATCCGGTCGCACGTCCCCGGCGGCGTCGCTCTCCATCGGTCTCCAGAAGGCTTCGACCAGCAGCCGCTGCATCCTGATCGACTGCGTCCTCCGCCCGTCCGGCAAGGTGAGCGACCCCCTTCGCCACCTCGTCACCCATGGCGGGAGCAATACCCACCGTCCCCGCCCTGCAGGTGGCCGCCGCCGAGGCGACCAGCACCAGCGAGGCAAGCCCGCGTGGCGCGTGGCGTGATGCGGTGAGAGTCCTCGTCGCCGCCGACACGCACCCAGGCGGAACCCGGTTGAGCCGGCTCCGTGAGCAACCAGGTCGAGGCTCGAGCCAGCTTCGAGAAGGCGCGCATCGCTCACATCGGCGTCGTCTCCGACGAGCACCCCGTCGTGATCCCGACCGCCTTCGCCCGCGATGGCGACGGCTGCTCGTCCACGGCTCGACCGGCTGCCGCTGGATGCGCCCCGTCGCGACGGGTGTCCCTGCCTGTCTCGAGGTGACGTCCGTCGAGGGCAACGCGCCGCCCGTTCGGCCTTCGCGTCCTCCCTCTGGTGCCACAATGCCCTGCTCTTCGGCCGCTTCGGGCGGTTGCAGGGCGAAGTGGCGGCCGAGGCGCCCGACGTCCTCGTCGACAAGCTCGTTCCGGGACGCCGCCACGAGGTGCCGCCCTCCACCAGGCGGAGCTCGACAAGACGATGGTGCTCTCCATGCCGATCAGCACGTGGTCGCCCGAGGTGTCCGACAGGTGGCCGGAGCACGGACCTGACGACGTCGCCGGTCCCTCATGGGCGGAGGTGGTCCGGCTCGCCGAGCGGTCCGGAGCGCCTCTTGGCGCTCTCGACCCTGCCACCGGCACCCCGCTGCCGCCTTCGGTGCTCGCGCTCAGCCGAGGGTCCGGGTGACGCTGCAGCACAGGAGGAGCGATCCTCTCGCCGGTAGGCTCGCACCGGTGGCAGAGGTCAGCTTCTGGTCGAAAGCCGGCCCCGTCACCGACGTCGGAGCGTGGTCCTCGACCGTGGACACGGTGCCGGCCGACCCGGCCGCGATTCGGGAGGTGGTCACCCACCTCGTGCTCCACT
>JAJZZB010000020.1 GCA_021797795.1 Actinomycetes bacterium
CGAGGAGAAAGAGCCGCCCCGGCCAGCGCGCCACGGCGAGCGCCGCGCACCCAGCGGCGGCCGCCGCAAAGGGCGAGCCGGCGTAGGGGGCGACGCTGCCGGGGTGGCGCCGGTCGAGGGGGGCCGCCGCGCTCCCGTAGCCGAGCCGCTGGCGGGCGAGGCCGCCGGGGCCCCTCCTCACGAGGTGCCCGACGGCGACCGACGGCTCGTAGCGGGCCGCCCAGCCCGCCGCCTGCAGGCGGCGGACGAGGTCGACGTCCTCGCCGTAGCGGAGCGACTCGTCGAAGCCGCCCACCTCGCCAAGTGCTCGCCGGCGGCAGGCGAGGGCTGCCGCCGGGACGTAGGAGAGCCGGCGTCCCGTCCCGACGAGCCCCGGGGTCCCGCCGAGATCGAGCGGCGACTCGCGCTCCTCATAGGAGGCGATCGCCCCGGCACGACCGGCGGGCACCGCCCTCACCCGGGGGGCGACGAGGCCGACCCGCTCGTCGTGGAAGTGGGCGGCGAGGGACTCGAGGAGGCGGAGAGCCTCGCCGGGGCCGAGCACGGTGTCGGCGTCGAGGAAGAGGAGGAGCTCGCTCGAGGGCGCCGCCTCCCGGCGGGCCCCCTCGTTGCGGGCCGCCGCCGGCCCGCCGCAGCGGGGCCGGAGGACGACGGTGGCACCGGCGGCACCGGCCGCCCGGCGGGCGGCCAGGCCGCCGTCGGGAGAGCCGTCGTCGACGACGACGACCGGCGCCCCCGCCGCCCGAAGCGAGGCGAGGAGGGACGCCAAGCTGGCCGGCGGCGTGCGCACCGGGACGACGACGCTCACCGGGAAGCACCGGCAGCGGTGGTCGGGGCGCGGGTGGGCGAGGCCGGCGTCGACGAGGTGCTCGAGGAGGGCGCCCGACCCCTCGACCGGCGCACCGCCTCCTGCCGGGGCGAGGGCCGCCTCGAGGGCGGCCGCACCCCTCGGGCTCAGGCGGACCAGCCGCACCGGCTCGCCGCCGAGCAGGAGTCCGCCCGGGAGCCGGCGGACCCGCGGGTCGAGCAGGTAGCGGCGCTCAGTCGAAGGTGAGGATGCCGCGGATGTTCTTCCCCGCACGCATGTCCTCGTAGCCCTGGTTGATCTCGTCCAGGCTGTAGGTCTTCGTGATGAGGTCGTCGAGGTTCAGCTGGCCGCTCTGGTAGAGCTGGAGCAGCCGCGGGATGTCGACGCGGGGGTTGCCGCCGCCGAACAGAGAGCCGCGCAGCTGCTTGTGCCAGAGGGTCAGCTCGAACAGGCTCAGGCTCACCTGGCTCTGGGCGAAGGGGGCGATCGCCGTCACGACGACGTTCCCCCCCTTGCGCACGAGCGACATGACGGGGGCGACGAGGTCGCCGCGGGCCACGTCGACGGTGATGACGGCCGAGTCGGCGAGCTGGCCCGAGGTCATGTCGTTCACGAGCGAGAACGCCGAGTAGACGTCCGGGGCGGTGTGGGTGGCACCGAGGCGCTTGGCGAACTCGCGCTTGGACTCGATCGGGTCGACGGCGACGATCGAGCGGGCGCCGGCGATCTTGGCCCCCTGGACGGCGTTCGAGCCGATGCCGCCGATGCCGACCACGACGACGACGTCGCCCGGCTGCACCCCGGCGGTGTGGACGGCCGAGCCCCACCCAGTCGTGACTCCACAGCTGACGAGGGCGGCCTTGTCGAGGGGCAGCTCCCTGTCGATCTTCACGACCGAGGCCTCGTGGACGACCTGGTGGGTGGCGAAGCAGCCGACGAGCGACATCGGGCCGAGTCCCTGCCCCCCCTTGGAGCGCATGCGATGGACGCCGTTCGAGATCGGGACGCCCATCATGAGGTGCTGGCCGAGGTCGCACAGCGTCTGGTGTCCGCTCGAGCACCAGCGGCAGTGGCCGCAGGAGGGGATGAAGCTCATCACCACGTGGTCGCCGGGCTCGAGGTTGGACACGCCCTCGCCCACCTTCTCGACGACCCCGGCGCCCTCGTGGCCGCCCACAGCCGGCAGGGCGATCGGGATGTCGCCGGTGACGAGGTGCTCGTCGGAGTGGCAGAGGCCGGCAGCGGTCATCCTCACGAGCACCTCGGAGGACACCGGGTCGTCGAGCTCGACCTCCTCGACGCTCCACGGGCTGTTGAGCTCCCACAAGATCGCTGCCCTGGCCTGCACGAGGGGACCTCCCGCTGTCGGACGACGGTGCGAGACGCTAGCACCGGCCCTTCGGGCCGAACCCGGCGCGGCGGACGCTACCGGGAGGTCATGCCGGCGTCGACCGGCAGCACGGCCCCGGTCACGCCGCTCGAGGCCGGCCCGGCGAGGAAGGCGACCGCCTCGGCGATCTCCTCGGGGTCGAGCAGGCGGGGGTCGAGGTGGTGGACGGCGAGCTCCTCGGGCTCGGCGAGGCCGTAGACCGCCGCGCTCGCCCTCAGCATCTCGGTGCGGGTCGAGCCGGGCGCCACGACGTTCGCCGTCACCCCCGCCGGGCCGAGCTCGGCCGCCAGGCTGCGGATCAGCCCGACGACGGCGTGCTTGGCCGCCACGTAGGCGGACAGCTGCGGCAGGCCGACCACCGCCCCGGCGGAGGCGACGGCGACGATCCGGCCGCGGCGGGGGCTCTGGCGGGCGAGGAGCTCCGGCACGGCCGCCCTCACGAGCCGCCAGACACCCGTGGCGTTGATCCCGACCATCGCCTCCCAGGTGGCCTCGGGCACCTCCCAGCTCGGCGTGCCGCCGGCGATCGCCCCGGCGACGGCGACCGCCACGTCGAGGCCGCCGAGCTCGCTCCTCGCGAGGGCGACGGCGCCGTCGAGCGCCGCCTGGTCGCGGACGTCGCCGACCGAGGTGAGGACCGAGCCGGCTCCCGACCGCCGGCACCGGTCGGCGACCGCCTCGAGGTCCGCCTCCCGGGCGAGCGGGTAGGCGAGCGCCTCGTCGTCGGCGCAGCGGTCGAACAGGACGAGGGAGAAGCCCTCCCGGGCGAGGCGGGAGGCGACTGCGGCCCCGATCCCCCGGGCGGCCCCGGTGACGATGGCGACGGTGCTCTCTCCTCCCCCGCCCGCAGCCTGCCGGTTCACGGGAGCTCCCCCCAGGCCGCCAGGGCCTCGAGGATCGCCTCGGCCGCCTCCTCTGGCCCGAGCGTCACGACCCGCGCCCTGCCCGCCGGCGCCTCGGCGCCGATGAGCGCCCGCACCCGGTCGGCGGCGTGCTCCCCGGGCGGCGGGGGGACGACCCGGGCGCGGGGGCGGAAGGGGGCGCGGCCCACCACGTGCGGGGCGGGACGGCGCGGCGGCGGGGCCGCCTCGATCCGGACCGGTGCCCGGCGCGCCTCGAGCATCAGGTGGAGGGAGGCCCGGCGGAGCCGGGCGGTCCCGCCCTCGCAGGAGGCGACGGCCGGGCCCTCCACTCTGAGGCGCTCCCGGCGCCCGCCGTCGAGGCGCCGGAGCCCAGAGAAGCCGCCCGCCCCCGCGCCGAGGTCGACCTCGAGCAGCCCGAGCGCCTGGGCGACGCCGAGCTCGGCCGCCAGGAAGGCCGGGACGGCACCGCTCCCCCGGTCGAGGCTCACGTCCCCGCACCATACGAGACCGGCGCCGGCGACGTGGGGGGCAAGTGCGCGGGCCACCTCGCAGCTCGGGGAGCCGGGCTCGATCGCCACCCGGACGAGCTCTGCGGCGCCGGCGGCCGCCGCCTGGCGGAGGACGCCGTCGGCCTCCGGCCCGCCGGCGCTCACCACCCGCACCGCCGCCCCGGTCCCCTCGGCGGCGCGCAGCGCCCACTCGAGCGCCGCCTCGTCCGCCGGGGAGACCCCGAGCGAGCGCGGGTCGGGACGGATCTCGCCGGTGAGCGGGTCGACCCCGGCGCGGAGCTCGACGGCCTTCCAGCAGACGGCGACGAGAGGGCGCATCCTCAGCCCCTCCGGTAGACGACGCCGGCGCCGCCCTCGGGGTAGCTCCAGGAGATCGCCCCCTTCTCGTTGCAGACGAGATAGCAGCCTCCGCACTCGAAGCACTGCTCGTAGTTGAACAGGATCCCACCGTCGGCGATCGGCACGAAGAGCCTCGCCGGGCAGGCCGTGACGCACGCCCGTGTGGTGCAGCCCCGGCAGGCGTCGCCGTCGACGGTGATGTGGGCGGCCGGTGCCGGGCGGAACTCGGTCGTCGCCATGACGTCCTCGAAGGAGACGGCGGCCGATCGCCTCGTCATCCGAAGGTCCTCCAGGCCCGCCAGCCGTCTCGGAGGAGGTCGCCGAGACCGACGCCCGAGCGCCGGGCGGCCCGGCGCGCCATCTGGACGACGCCCGGCTTCGGCGCCGGGTTGCGCACGGTGAACAGCTCCTCGACGAGGTTGCAGACCATCTCGGGGTAGCGGCGCTGCACCCGCTCGGAGAGGACGAGCCCGGGAGCGTGCCGCAGCCTGCGGTGGTCGGCCAGCACGAAGCCCGAGGACAGGCGGGCCTCGTAGCCGGCCAGTCCCCTCCTCGTCGTGTCCCCGGCCACCAGCGCCTCGGCCGCCGCCTCGCCGGCGGCCGACCCCGACGCCATGGCGAAGTTGACGCCCTCGAGCCAGATGCCCGCCGCCAGGCACATGCCTGCGGCGTCACCGGCGACGAGGATGCCGTCGCCTGCGAGGCGCGGCATCATCTCGAGGCCGGCCTCGGGGATGAGGTGGGCGCCGAACTCGACGACCTCGCCCCCATCCACGAGCGGGGCGATGGCGGGGTGGGCGGTGAGGCCGGCGAGCACCTCCTCGGGCCGGACGGCCGAGCGCGAGAGGCCGTCGAGGGAGAGGACGACCCCGACCGAGAGCGTGTCGCGGTTGGTGTAGAGGAAGCCGCCGCCGGGGACCTCGCCCGTGCCGCCGAGGATCTCGAAGTCCGCCCCCTCCCCCGGCGCCAGGCCGAAGCGCCGCTCGATCTCGGCCTCGGGGAGGCGGAGGACCTGTTTCACCCCGAGGGTGTAGTGGGACGGGTCGGGCGCCTCGGCGAGCCCCGCCTCCTTGGCGAGGAGGGCGTTCACGCCGTCGCAGGCGACGACCACGCCCGCTCCGATCTCACCTCCCGGCCGGTCCGTCCTGACGCCGACGACGGCGCCCGAGGCGTCCACGAGCAGTCCTGTCGCCGTCGTCGAGCAGACGAGCACCGCCCCTTCCGCCTCGGCCTGTGCCGCCAGCCAGGCGTCGAACTCGGGCCGCAGCGCGGTCGCCCCGTTGTAGGGAGCCTCGCCCCAGGCGCTCGAGCGGAAGTCGACGGCGAGGGACTGGGTGGCCGTCAGCACCATCGTCACCCGCCGCGTCACGAAGCGCTCGAGCGGCGCCTCCTCGGCCCAGCGCGGCAGGATGCCGTCGAGCACCCTCGCGTAGACGACGCCCCCGTAGAGGTTCTTCGAGCCGGGGAAGGGACCCCGCTCGAGCAGGCAGACCGACCGCCCCGCCCGGGCGAGCTGTAGGGCGGCCATCGAGCCGGCCGGCCCGGCGCCGACGACGACGGCGTCGAAGCGCTCAGCCACCGGCGCGCCCCTCCAGCCGCTCGGAGAGGGCCCGCAGGGTGGCGCCCGCGTCCGCCACGACGGCGAGATCGGCCATCGCCATCATCGGGCAGCTCGGGTCGAGGTTGACCGAGATCACGTGCTCGGGCTCACCGAGGCCGCCGACGTGCTGGGCGGCGCCCGAGATCCCGAAGGCGACGTACAGGCGCGGGCGGACCGAGACGCCGGTGGTCCCGATCTGGCGGTCGTGGGCGGCGAGCCCGGCGTCGGTGAGGACCCGGGTGGCACCGACGGCCGCCCCGAGGCGCTCGCCGACCTCGAACAGCCTCGGCAGCTCCTCGCCGGGAAGGCCCGCGCCCGCCGCCAGGATCCGCCCCGCCTCGGAGAGGTCGACTGCCGCCGGGTCGGGGTCGACCGTCCCGAGCACCTCGGCGTCGGCGGGCCCACCTGCCCGAGCCGGCGGGTTCTCCCGCAGCTCCACCTCGGCAGGCGGCGCCCCCGGACGCCGGGGAGCCGGCGACCGGGCGCCCGGGAGCAGCGTCGCCACGAAGGGCCCGCCGGCCGAGAGCTCGACGTTCTGTGCGCCACCCATGGCGACCACGGTGGCACCACGGGGGCCGACCCGGATCGCCCCGGCGAGAAGCGGCCGGTCGAGCTCGGCCGCCAGCCGCGGGGCGAGGTCGCGGCCGTCGGGGGAGGCGGGAAGGACGACCACGTCCTCCTCGGCCACGAGCGGGGCGACGAGGGCGGCGAAGCGGGCGGGGGCGAACGGGCCCGCCTCGAGGCGGGCGAGGCGGACGGCACTCTCGCGGAGCAGGCCGACGGCCTGCTCGGTGCCCTCACCGACCACGAGCGCCCGGCCGCCTGCCTCGGCGAGGGCCTCGAGGGTGCCGGCCGGCAGCTCGCCGGCGCGGACGGGGACGACGGCGATCACAGCGACGCCCCCACCCGCTCGCCCTCGATCACGGCCGCGTGGGCCCGGCGGGGCGCCACGCAGTCGCCGGCCCGCTGGCAGGTGAGCGAGGGAGCGGCCGCGGCGAGCTCCAGGTAGAGGCGGTCGTCGGCCTGCGGCGGGACCGCCAGGACCACCCAGTCGACGCGGCGCCGCTCCTCCCGCCCGGTCGGGTGGTGCAGCAGGACGACGGCGTCGTCCGTCATCGCCGTGACGACGCGGTCGGTCGAGAGGGCGATCTGCTTGGCGGCCGCCCGCATGGCGAACCCCTCGAGGTCGAGCGTCACGCCGAGATCCTGTCCCACCACCATCGCCGGGGTGACGATCTCGACCTCCGCCCCCCGATCGGCCAGGAGCTCGGCGACACTCGTCGCCTGGTGGAAGCCGAGCTCGTCGACGACGAGGACGCGGCCTCCCGGGGCCCGGAGGCCGGCGAGCACCTCGGTGACGTCGGCCACCTGCACGCCAGAGGAGCGGTCGACCCAGTAGGGGTCCTCCGGGAGGGAGCCGGTGGCGACGACGACGGCCCTCGGAGACCGGGCGAGCACGGAGGCGGCGTCGGCCGCCGTCCCGAGCTCGAGGCGCACCCCGAGCGCCCGGCAGTCGGCCACCTGGTTGCGGACGAGGTCGCCGAGCTCCGCCCGGTTGGGGACGAGCGCCGCCAGGCGGACGTTGCCGCCCGGCGCCTCGCGCTGCTCCAGCACGACGACCTCGTGGCCCCGGCGGGCGGCCGCGACGGCGGCCTGCAGTCCGGCGGGCCCGGCGCCGACGACGACGACCGGCCCACCGGCGGGCGGCGGAGAGCACGCTCGGCGGGAGGCGGGCGACCGGCCGAGGTGCTCGTGTCCGGTGAAGGGGTTCTCGATGCAGCCGAGGAAGCGGTTGAGCCCCATCCGCCCGACGCACTCCTGGTTGCAGGACAGGCAGAGCCGGATCGACCCGGTCCTGCCCTCTCGCGCCTTGCGGGCGAAGTCCGGGTCGGCGATCTGGCCCCGGACGACGCCGACCAGGTCGGCGTGGCCCTCGGAGAGGGCCCGCTCGGCCTGGAGGGGATCCTTGATGCGGCCGACGCCGACGACCGGGAGCTCGACGGCGTCCCGGATGGCCGAGGAGACGAAGCTCGCGTAGCCGGGCGGGACGTGCATGGAGGCCTCGATCATGTAGAGGCTGGCCGTCGCCACCCCGATCGAGGTGTTGACGTAGTCGACCCAGCCGGTCCGCTCCACCATGCGGGCGACTGCGACGGCGTCCTCGATGGTCGTCCCTCCCTCCACCAGCTCGTCGCCGCACAGGCGCACGCCGACGGCCATGTCGGGCCCGACGGCCCGGCGGACCGCCGACAGCAGCTCGAGCAGCAGGCGGGCCCGCCCCTCGAGGCTCCCGCCGTAGCGGTCGGTCCGAAGGTTCGTCACCGGCGAGAGGAAGCCGCGGACGATCGAGCTGTGGGAGCACTGGAGCTCGACGCCGTCGAAGCCGCCCTTTCTGCAGTGGGTGGCGACCGTGGCATATCCCTCGACGATCTCGGCGATCTCCTCCTCGTCGACTGCGTGCGGCACCTCGCGGAACAGCGGGTCGGCGACCGGGGACGGGGCCCAGACCGCACGGCGCGTGTACATGCCCGAGGACTGGCCGCCGTTGTGGTTGATCTGGGCGAAGATCGGCGTGCCGTGCCGGTGCACCGCCTCGGTGATGCGCCGGTAGCCCGCCACGACCTCGGGTCGATAGCCGTGGATGAGCTTCTCGTAGGGCCAGTCGGTCGGATGGGTCGAGTGCTCCTCGGTGATGATGAGGCCGGCGCCACCCTCGGCCCGGGCGGCGTAGTAGGCGGCGTGCTGCTCGCTCGGCAGCCCGTCCTCGGCGTAGTTCGTGAGGTGGGCCGAGAAGACGATGCGGTTCGGGAGGACGACCGGGCCGACCCTGAGGGGCGAGAACAGCAGCGGGTAGCGCTGGCTACGGGTCACGGGGCCACCGCCTGGTCGAGGGGCGCCGGCGGGCGGCTGGCACCGGCGAGGCCGAGGGCCGCCCACCTCCCCTCGAGGACGGCCTCGTGGATCGTCCGGGGGGCGACGGCGTCGCCCGCCAGCCACAGCCGGTCGGGCTTGCGGCCGGCGCTCGCCAGGCAGGCCCGCCAGAGGGCGTCGTCGGCCAGGCGGTGGCCGGCGTCGACGAGGAGGGCGCCGGGGACCACCCGGCGCCTCCCGCTGAAGCGGTCCTCGATCGTGACGGCCTGCGCCGAGACGGAGCGGACGAGCGAGTGGATGGCGACCTCGACCCCGGCCCGGGCCAGGCGGACGTTCGCCGGCGCCAGGTCGCCGCTCCTCGCGAGCTGCTCGCCGGCGACGAAGTCGGGCGTGACGAGGGTGACGGCGCTCCCGAACCCGGCGAGGAGCTCGGCCACCCCGACGCCGACCGGGCCCCCGACCGGGTCGGAGACGACGGCGGCGGCGGGGACGGGCGCACCCGGCAGGCGCTCGGCCGCCAGCACCTCGGCGGCCGAGGTGACGGGCGCCGGCGCCACGGCCTCGTAGGTCGCCCTGCCCGGCCTCGACCCCGTGCAGAGGACGACCGGCCCCTCGTGGGCGTCGAGGCGCTCGAGCGTCGCCTCCTCGCCGTAGGCGAGCTCGACCCCGAGCAGGCGGCAGGACCGCTCGAGGAAGAGGACGAGGCCCCCGAGCCGCTCCCGCCCGGGGAGGCGGGCGGCGGCGGCGGCCGCCATCCCACCGGCGCTGTCGCCCCGCTCGAGCAGCGTCACGGCGAAGCCGGCGAGCGCCGCCACGCGGGCGCACTCGAGGCCGGCCGGCCCGGCGCCGACGACGAGCAGGTGGCGGCCCCTCCCGGGGAGGAGCCCGCCGAGCCCGTCCGGGTCGGGCTCGAGGTCCTCGTAGCCGCTGCGCGGCTCGCCGATGCAGCTCACGATCGGGTTGCGGACGTCGCGCACCTGGCAGCTCTGGTTGCACAGCACGCAAGGGCGGACGGCGTCGTCCTCGCCCGCCACGAGCTTGCCGGCGGCGGCTGCGTCGGCGATCTGGGCCCGGGTCATCTCGACGGCGTCGGCCTCGCCGGCGCCGACGATCTCCCTCGCGAGCTGCGGGTCGACGATCGAGCCCTGGGCGACGACGGCGACGCCGGCCGGGAGAGCGCGGCGCACGGCGGCGGCGAGGTGCCGGTTGAAGCCGGCGGGGACGTGGCTGTCCGGGCGGGTGGCGGCCGTGGCGAAGGCCGACCCCGTCACGACGGTGGCGTAGTCGAAGCCAGCCCGCTCCCCACCGGCGAGCCGGCCGAGGGCGGCGACCGCCTGGTCGGGGACGATGCCCGCCCACGGCGCCAGCTCGTCGCAGGAGATCCTGAGGCCGAGCACCCCGCCGGGCGCCTCCCGCCGGACCTCCTCGAGCACCTCGGCGAGGAGGCGGAGACGGTCCTGCCCGTATCGGTCGCGGCGGTGGTTGGTGAGGCCGGAGGCGAACTGGCGAAGCAGGCTGTACTGGCCGGCGTTCACCTCGACCCCGTCGCAGCCGGCCTCGAGCGCCAGGCGTGCAGCCGCGCCGAAGCCGGCGACGAGGTCGGCGAGGTCGGCCGCCTCCATCTCCTTTGGCACCTCACGGCTCACGACGTCGGGCACCCGCGAGGGCCCCCACAGCGCCGACTGGTGGTACGCGCTCGAGCCCTGGCCACCGGCGTGGCCGAGGGCGGCGAGGACGAGAGCCCCCTCTTCGTGGCAGGCGACTGCCACCTCCGCCCAACCCTCGGCGCACTCGGCCGCCAGCGGCGCCCGCTCGTAGGGCCAGTCCGAGGGGTGGACCGAGGCCTCCTCGACGACGACCACGCCGGCGCCGCCGGCCGCCCGGGCCCGGTAGTAGGCGACGTGGCGCCGGGAGAGCGACCGGCGGCGACCGAGGTTCGTCTCGTGGGGACCGAAGACGACCCGGTTGCGGGCCGTGGCGGGGCCGAGCCGGAGCGGGTCGGCGAGGGTGGTCACCGACGGGTGGCGCCGAGGGCGACCGCCACCGGGGGGGAGCCGTCGGCGGCGGGCTTCGAGTGGCCTGCCGCCACCTCCGGCCGGGCGCCCAGCGGCACCGCCGAGAGGGCCGCCTCGCCGTGCCCGAGGACGCACTCGGGGTCCGGCCCGTCGAGGGGGAGGCCGGTGAAGAACTTCGCCGCCATGCAGCCGCCGTGGCAGGCGGCGTACGCCCCGCAGGCGTTGCAGGCGCCGGCAGCCTGCGGCTGGCGGAGGGAGCCGAACAGCCCCGACGTGCGCCACACCCCCGCGAAGCCACCCGGGGCCCGCACGCTCCCCGCCTTGAACTCGGGGTGCATGACGAAGGGGCAGGCGTAGACGTCGCCGACCGGGTCGACGAGGCAGACCACCCTCCCGGCGCCGCACAGGTTGAGCCCCGGGAGCGGCTCGTCGCCGAGGGGAGCCAGGTGGAAGAAGGAGTCCCCGGTCAAGACGTCGGGGTGCTCGACGAGGAAGCGGTGGACCCCGGCCAGCTGGGCGGGAGAGGGACGCAGCTCGTCCCAGCTGCGCGCCCCGCGCCCGGACGGCCGCAGCCTCGTCAGGCGCAGCTCGGCCCCGTGGCGCCCGGCGAGCTCGAGGAGCTCGTCGAGCTCGCCGGCGTTGTGGCGGGTGACGACGACGCTCACCTTGAACTTCGAAAAGCCCGCCCCGGCGAGATTCTCCATCGCCCGGCGGGCCGCCGCGTAGCTCCCCGGGCCGCGGACCAAGTCGTTCGACTCCGGCCGGGCGCCGTCCAGGCTGATCTGGATGTCGAGGTAGTCCATGGCGGCGTACCGGCGGGCCCGCTCGGGTGAGAGGGTCGTCCCGTTGGTGGAGAACTTGACGCCGACGCCGTGGCCGATGGCGTGCTCGACGAGGTCGGTGAAGTCGGGCCGGAGGGTCGGCTCGCCCCCGCCGAGATTGACGTAGAAGACCCGCATCGCCGCCAGCTCGTCGAGGAAGCCGGTCGCCTCGGCCGTTGTCAGCTCCCGGGCGTCGCGCCGGCCCGAGCTCGACAGGCAGTGGATGCAGGCGAGGTTGCAGCCGTAGGTGAGCTCCCAGGTGAGGCAGATCGGTGCCTCCAGCCCGGCTGCCAGCTCGTCGGCGAGCCGCCCGGTCTCAGCGGGCACGGATCACCTGGCTTTCGTGCAGGGCGGCCAGGGCGCGGGCGAACCTCGGCCGGAGCTCGGCGGCGATGCCACCCGCCTCCATGGCCGAGGTGGCAGAGCGGTGGGCGCCGAGGCGCCCGAGCAGCTCGACGAGCTCGCTCGAGCGGACGAAGCTGAGGCGGCGGTTGCCGTAGTGGTAGGCGAGCGCCCCGAACGGCTCGGGGCGGAGCGCCACCGCCGGGTCGAGCTCGTAGGGCTGGTCGGGGTCGAAGCTGGCCCCGGGACCGGTCACCGCCGGCTCAGTAGACCCCGCACATGCCATCGATCGAGATCTCCTCGACGAGCAGCTCCTCTTCGACGAGTCCGCCGGCCACCGCCTGGTCGCGGTCCACCTCGCCGGGGGCCGCCGGGCCGGTGGTGCCGGCGCCGGTGACGGGATCGCAGACGACGACTTCTGGCATCGAGCGGACCTCCGGTGGATCGGGGCGGGCACGGCCCGCCGCATGGGCGCGAAGTATAACGACGCGCCCTTCGGCGGCCCCAGTCCGAGCGGTCAGCCCGCAGGGGCGGCCGTCACGGTCCCGGCGAAGTAGGCCGTCCCCGTGATGGTCATGGTGAAGGGCACCCCGTCCCGGTTCAACACGTCGTAGGCCGGGTTCGGAGCCGCCGTCGGCGTCGGATTGATCGACTGGATCGTGATCAGCCTCGGCAGCGAGTACAGGTCGCTCAGGAACTTGACGACGTTGGCGTGCGGCCCCGTCACCGTGAGCGAGACCGGGATCGTGCTGAGGGTGCTCGGGGCGACCGCCCCGGTCGTCGTGTTGGCCGTCACGCTCGTGATGTCGACGTGGTCGGAGTTCGACAGCTTGCCGAGCTGGTAGACGAGCTGGCCCTGCTCGGGTTGGACCGGGACCTGCGAGCCGAAGAAGGTGAGGAACGTCTGGTACTTCGTGACGAATCCCGCCTCGGCGATGAGCTGGGCCAGCTGGGCGTGCAGCGAGGAGATCTCGGTCACCTGCTGCTGCTTCTGGGCGTTCACCGAGGCCAGCTTGCTGGTCTCCGGCGCCCACCAGGCGAAGTAGAAGGCGATGATCAGCACGATGACCGCCCCGATGGCGCCGAGCACCCGGGGACGCTTGAGGACGTCGGTGTTGACAGAGTTGAGCTTGCTCACTTGGGCTGCACCTCGAACTTGTTGAGGCGGCTCGACTGGATCGTCCCGAGGACGTCCAGCTGGGCCGACCAGGTGACGGTGTTCCCGGAGGGGTGCGAAAGGCCCGTGTTGCTCACGACCCTGAACTGCGACGAGGTCTCGAAGGTGTTGATCCAGGTCCGGAAGTACGGGAAGCCGAGGTTCGTCGTCATGTTGACGTTCACCGTCGCGATGACGACCGTCTCCCGCTGGGCCTGGGTCTGCGAGGCCGGCGGCGGCGTGGTGGTCGCCGGCGCCCCCGTGCTCGTCACCGGTGCCACCGGCGGCGAGTACGAGCCCGAGAACGAGGTCACCGAGCCGCCCTTCGGCGTGTCCTTCGCCAGGTCGGAGAGCACGGCCGGCCAGTTGACCTCGTTGCCGAGGATGGGGGCGACCGAGCTCTGGTCGCTCTTGATGCTGGCGTAGGCCCTGGCCGCCTTGTTCTTCTGGGCGATCTGAAGGTGCAGGGAGGTGATCTCGACCTTCTGGCTGGCGACGCCGTTCTCGGCGTTGTGGACGTCGAGGTAGCGGAGCACCCCGAGGCCGACGAGGCAGACGACGACGACCACGGCAGCCGCCAGCACGCCCCGCTCGACGCGCTGCTGGCGCCGGGCGGCGGTGATCTCGGGCGGGAGGAGGTCGAGCGACTTCACCCCTGCCGCGTCCGGAAGGGCGAGGCCGAGGACGGTCGAGACGAGCGGGTCCCGCCGCAGCAGGTCGTCCGGGCTCAGGTTGAGCGCCGTGGCGTCGACCCGGGCGAGGGCGCTGCCGGGGACGACCTCGGCCCTCGTCTGCTGCTGGAGGCGCTCGGCGAAGCCGGCGAGGCGGGCGCCGCCGCCGGTGAGCTTCACCCGGCGGACCTCGTGGCGGCTCGGCAGGGTGGAGTAGTAGTCGACCGAGCTGCGGATCTCCGTCACGAGCGACGAGGCCGCCTCGCCGGCGGCCGTGGCGGCCGCCCGGTACTGCGGGCCGGTCTTGTCGAGGTTGCGCTTGGTGCTCTCGGCGTCGTCGATCGGCAGGTCGAGGGCGCCGGCGATGGCGGCCGTGACCGTGTCGCCGCCTTCGGCGATCGTGCGGACGAAGTGCGGCACGCCGTCCTCGTGGACCACGATGGTGGTGAGGCCGCTGCCGATCGAGACGATGGCCTCCGGGCCGTTCGAGGGGATGGCCGGGTCGTAGAGCGCACGCACGAGCGCCGTCGAGGACAGGTCGACCGACATCGGCGTCAGCCCCGCAGCCGTCACCGCCGCCAGCAGCGGCTCGACGAGGTCCCGGTGGGCTGCCGCCAGCAGGACCCGGCGCGCCGGGTTGCCGTCGGAGGAGACGACGTCCTCGAGCGGCCGTGCCGACAGCAGCGTCTTGTCGACCGGGAAGGGGATGACGTCGAGCGCCTGCAGCCGGACGGCCGAGTCGAGCTCGCCGTCGGGCACCCGGGGCATGTCGAGCTCACGGGTGATGGCCCGCAGGCCCGC
The DNA here is from genome assembly GCA_021797795.1 of Actinomycetes bacterium. Lineage (GTDB taxonomy): Bacteria > Actinomycetota > Acidimicrobiia > Acidimicrobiales > Bog-793 > JAKACF01. The sequence goes on from JAJZZB010000020.1 coordinate 14,187, forward strand.
CACACCGAGATGGACCTCCTTGGTCTTGAATCCCCCCTCCTTCACGCAGCGCTCGATGGCGCTCGCGACGGCGGTGACGTCGACGACCGTGCCGTCGACGACCGACCTCGGAGGGAGACGGACCTGGCCGAGGTTGAGCAGCTTTGCCTTGCCACCGCTCACCTGGACCTCGGCGATCCGCACTGCGCTGTTGCTGATCTCGAGGCCGAGACGCCTCGCTGACTTCGCCCCCATCAACGACTCCTGTCTGCTGCGTACGACGTCCGACTGGTGCTTCGCAACGGGTGGGGCGTCACGCGGAGGATCCGTTCTTCTGGATGATCGAGTAGATGTTGAACATCGGGAGGTACATCGAGACGACGATGGCTCCGATGGCCGCGCCCATCGTGACGATGAGGAGCGGCTCGAGGATGGAGGTGAGGCTCTCGACGGTGGCGTTGACCTCGTTGTCGTAGAAGGTGGCGACCTTGTCGAGCATGGCGTCGAGGGCGCCGGACTCCTCCCCGGTCTCGATCATCTGGGTGACCATGATGGGCATGACCGGGCTCTGGCCGAGCGAGGAGGAGAGCGAGCGGCCCTCGCGCACGCCGTCCTGGGCGGCCCGCACGGCGTCGGCCACGAGCTGGTTGCCGCTGTTGTCGGCCACGATGTCGAGCGACTCGATGATCGGCACACCGGCAGTGAGCAGCGAGGCGAGGGTGGCGGTGAAGCGGGCGAGCGCCACCTTGTGGGCGAGCGGCCCGAACACCGGCGGCTTCAGCTTGAAGGCGTCCCACTTCCGCCGCCCGTTCGGCGTCGAGATCCACTTGCGGAAGCCGATGATGATCGCCGCCACCACCGCGATGACCACGAGCAGCCAGATGCTGGCGATGACGTTGGAGATGGTGATCACGATCTGGGTCGGGACCGGCAGGGGGGCGTGCAGGGAGGCAAAGAGCTTCTTGAAGATCGGGACGACGAAGATCATGAGCGCCGTCACGATGACGATGACGAGGCAGACGACGATCGCCGGGTAGCTCATCGCCGACTTGACCTTGCTGCGCAGCTCGACCTGCTTCTCGAGTGTCGTCGAGAGCTTGAGGAGCACCATGTCGAGCTGGCCGCCGGCCTCTCCGGCCCGCACCATCGAGACGTACAGCGGCGGGAAGACCTTCGGCAGCTTCTCGATGGCCTGCGAGAGGGACGAACCCTGCTCGACGTCCTGGCGGACCGCGACGAGCGCCTCCCGGAGGGGCTTCGACTCGAGCTGGTCGGCGAGGACGCCGAGCGCCCGGACGAGGGTGAGCCCGGCCGAGACCATCGTGGCGAGCTGGCGGCTCATGAGCGCCACGTCCTTCAGCTTCACCCGGTCGGTGACGCCTGGGATGTGGATCTCCTTCTTCAGGCCGACCTTGCTGGCCGCCTTGATCTCGACCGGGGCGAAGCCCATGTCGCGCAGCTTGGTCGACACGAGGGCGAGCGAGTCCGCCTCGAGCGAGCCGGAGATGAGCCGACCGTCGCGGTCGCGCACCTTGTAGTCGAAGGTGGTGGTTGGCATCGGCCGGATCAGCCTTTCAGGTGGTCGCGGAGCTCGGCCGGGTCGTGGCAGCGGTCGAAGGCGACGGCCTCGGTGATCCGGCCGTCCTTCACCGCGCGGGCGAGGCCTTGGTCCATGGTCTGCATCCCGAGAGATCCGCCCGTCTGCATGAGCGAGTAGATCTGGTGGGTCTTGGCGGAACGGACGAGGTTCCTGATGGCGGGGGTGCAGATCATCACCTCTGCCACCGGGACCCGCCCGAGGCCGGTGGCGCTGATGATCAGCTGCTGGGTGACGACCGCCTCGAGGGAGCCGGCGAGCTGGATCCTCACCTGGTCCTGCTGGGCGGTCGGGAAGACGTCGATGATGCGGTCGACGGTCTGGGGCGCATCCTGGGTGTGCAGGGTGGCGAAGACGAGGTGGCCGGTCTCGGCGGCCGTGAGGGCGGTGGCGATCGTCTCGGTGTCGCGCATCTCCCCGACGAGGATGACGTCGGGGTCCTGGCGCAGCACGTGGCGGAGCGCCTCGGCGAACGAGGTGGTGTCGGCGCCCACCTCGCGCTGGTTGATGATCGCCCGCTGGTGACTGTGGAGGAACTCGATCGGGTCCTCGATCGTCATGATGTGGAGCGGCTTGGACCGGTTGATGATGCTGATGAGCGACGCCAGCGTCGTCGACTTGCCCGAGCCGGTCGGGCCGGTGACGAGGACGAGGCCCCGGCGCAGCTCGGCGAAGCTCGAGACGACCTCGGGGAGCCCGAGTGAGTCGAAGGCCGGGATCTCGTGCGGGATCGACCGGAGCACGGCGCCGATGGTCCCCCGCTGCTGGAAGACGTTCACGCGAAAGCGCCCGACCCCGACGATCATGTGGGAGGTGTCGAGCTCCCGCTCGGCCTCGAAGCGCTCCCGCAGGGTCTGGGTGAGGATGCGGTAGAGCATCTCCCTGATCTGCTCGTTGTCGAGCCGGACCACGTTCTCGATCGGCCGGAGCGAGCCGTCGATGCGGATCATCGGCGGTAGCTGGGTCGTGAGGTGGAGGTCGGAGGCACCGTTCTCGACGGCGTAGGTGAGCAGCTCGTCGAGGTCGAGGCCGCCGGTCATCCCCGAGGGCTGGAAGGACCCCGGCACGTGCCCGGCGAAGTGCTCCTCGAGCTCGTCGAGTGCCATCATCCTGCCCGTGACGGGTGCCGCTGCCGCCGCCATCTGGGCCGTCGCCGGAGGCGGAGGAGGCGGAGGAGGCGGAGCCACGACGGGCGAGTCGAAGGCCGACGAGTGTCCGTTGCCGGCGATGTCGTCGCTGAGGCTGGACTGGACCGAGGCGGCGCCGACAGGGACCTCGGCCGACATCTGCCCGAGGTCGGTCCCCTGGGTCGCCGAGGCGGTGGCGCCATCGGCCGCGCCCGAGGCGAGCCGCGGGTAGACGGCTGCCATGATGCGATCGATGCCGGCGGGATCGGCCAGGACGCAGCCGGTGATCTCCCGCTCGAGGAACTCCGACAGCTGGCGGAGCTCCGTCGACGAGATGGGCTCGGCGCAGGCGAGCGTGAGCCGGTCGTCCTCGAGCCGGTAGCCGATGGCGCCGATCTCCCGGGCGAGGAGCTCGGGGACGAGCTTGAAGGCCTCGCCCATCGGGCGGTCGGCGAAGATGTCGACGCTCTCGAGGCCCGAGAGCTTGGCGAGCTCGGCGAGTGCCACGTGCGGCTCGATCTCGTGGTGCTGGACGAGCACGGCCGCCACCGGGCGACCGGACTCCGCCGCCTCGGAGAGGGCGGAGCTCCCCGCCTCGCTCGAGACGACCCCCTTGGCGGCGAGAGCCGCGACGAGCCGCCGCGACCACTCAGATGCCTGGCGTGTTCCACCGATGCTCATGCGACCACCCTCAGCACTTCCTCGAGGCTCGTGAGACCGAGCGCTGCCTTGCGCAGGCCGTCGTGGCGGAGGGGGATCATCCCCTGCTCGACACCCAGCCGGTTGATGTCGGCGACCGAGGCTCCGGCGATGACGGAGCGCTCGATCTCCTCGGTGATGAGCAGGAGCTCGTGCAGCGCGATCCGTCCCCGGTACCCGGTCCGGCTGCAGGCCTGGCAGCCGACCGCCCGGCGAAAGCGCGGAGCTCCTTGCGGAGGCAGGTCTTCCTCGGTCCATCCGAAGGTGGCCAGCTCCTCCTCGGTGGGCTCGTACTCCTCGTTGCAGTTCTCGCAGAGCTGCCGGGCGAGCCGCTGGGCGACCACGCAGTCGAGCGAGGAGCCGACAAGGAAGGGCTCGACACCCATCTCGACGAGACGCATCGGCGTGCCGGCGGCGTCGTTGGTGTGCAGGCTTGACAGGACGAGGTGACCGGTGAGGGCCGCCTCGATGGCGATGACCGCAGTCTCCCGGTCGCGCACCTCGCCGACGAGGATGATGTCGGGGTCCGAGCGCAGGATCGAGCGCAGCGTGCTGGCAAAGGTGAGCCCCGCCTTCGGGTTCACCTGGACCTGGTTCACCCCGGGCAGCTGGTACTCGACCGGGTCCTCGACCGTGATGAGGTTGCGCTCGGGGTTGTTCAGCGCGTTCAAGGTGGCATACAGGGTGGTCGACTTGCCCGACCCGGTCGGGCCCGTGACGAGGATGGTCCCGTAGGGCTTGCGGAAGGCGGCCTCGTAGCGCTTCTTCACCGTCGGGAGGAAGCCGAGGTCAGACAGGTCGAGCATGGCGTTCGACTTGTCGAGCACCCGCATGACGACCTTCTCGCCATGGACGGTGGGAAGCGTCGCCACCCGGAGGTCGACCTGGCGGTGGCCTGCCGACAGCGAGATCCGGCCGTCCTGGGGGATCCGGTGCTCGGCGATGTCGAGGCTCGCCATGACCTTGAGCCGCGTCGTGACCCCGCCGTGGATCGCCTTCGGCGAGCGGGTGATGTCGTGCATCACGCCGTCGATCCGGAACCGGATCCGCAGGTCGTCGGCGCTCGGCTCGATGTGGACGTCGCTCGCCCTCTCCTGGAGCGCCTGGCGGAGGATCAGGTTGACGTACTTGATGATCGGGGCGTCCTCGACGACGGCGTGCAGGTCGGTGAGCCCGATGCCGCCCTGCTCGGGCGTCGACCGGCTGACCGCCGAACGCGCCGCCTCGGCCGTCTCCTCGTCCCTGCGGTACATCCTCGAGATGTACTCGGCCACCTGGCGCGGGCTCGAGACGACCGTCTTGAAGTCCCGCCCGAGCAGCGTCCGCAGGTCGTCGAGGGCGAAGACGTCGGACGGGTTGGCGAGCGCCACGATCGGCGCCTCTCCCCGAAAGCCGATGGGCAGCACCTGGTGGCGACGGGCCATCGCCTCGGGCAGGATCGCCACGGCCGTCGGGTCGAAGGTCCAGTCGTTCAGGTCGACGAAGTCCATGCCGACCTCGGCCGCCATCGCCCGGATGAGGTCCTCCTCCGAGACGAGGCCGAGCTCGCCGAGGATGTCGGCGAGCGGGCGGCCGGTCGCCGCCTGCTCGCGCAGCGCCGCCTCCATCTCCTCGGGCGTCACCTGGCCGGAGGACACGAGGACGTCGGCGAGCGCAGGCGCCTTGGCGGGCACCTTGTCCGGCTCGTCCTCGCCACCGCCCGGCAGGACGGCTTCGATGGCGGCGGCCAGCTCGAGGTCGGCCCGGCTGAGGATGGGCTCGGGCGCCGTGTGCGCCGGCGCCTCGACCGGCTCCCCCTCTGAGACCACCACCGGCTCGGGCTCGGCCGCCTCGGGCTCGGCCGCCTCGGCCTGCTCGTCGGCGGGCGCCTCCCCCGGCGGAGCGGCCTCGGCTGCCGCCTCCTCGGCGACGGCCGCCGGTTCCTCTGCGGCAGGACCCCCGGGCGCCTCGTCGTGCGACGGAGCACTGGCCTCGGGCGCCGACTCGACGGCCGGTGGCGCCGCCGGTGTCACCGCCCGCGGGCTCACGGGGCCGCCACTCCCGGCGTACATGCGTTGGATGTAGGCGTCGATCTGCGAGGCGCAGGCGACGACGGCGTGGATGTCCCGCCCGATGACCGTCTTCAGGTCGTCCATGGCGAGGACGTTGTCGGGCGTGGCGACTGCGACGACCGGCGTGCCGTACTTCCACCCCACCGCCAAGGCGTGCTGGCGACGGGCGAGCTGCTCGGGCAGCAGAGAGGCCGCCGCCGCGTTGAGCGGGTAGCGGTCGAGGTCGACGTACTCGAGCCCCACCTCCCGGGCGAGCGCGCGAGCCTCGTCGATCTCGGCTTTGGAGGGTGCGACGCGCCGGCGTGTCTCAGTGGCGCTCATGACGGTTCCCCCCGCACCGGGCTTCGGACGCGTCCCGACCGACCCCGTCGTGGTCGTCCATCCCCCTCACCTTCCTCCCCTCGCCCCGGCACTACTCTCCCACCTTCAGCGGTCGAGATCGCGCCCACAGCGTTCACGCCAACACAGATTGTAGGCTAATGCGAGGGAGCTTGACGAACAAAGGGTCAGACCTGGTGACCGGGCGCTCAGATCGGGGCGGGCGACGCCTCGGCGCGTCGCTCCTCTTCATGCCGTGACCAGGACAGATGATCGGGGAAGGGCCGAGCAATGGGCACCGAACAGCTGAGCGCACTCGCCGCCGTCCCCGCCGGCCTCATCGGTCTCGTGGCCGGCTCGTTCGCCGGCGTGGTCGTCGACCGGGTCCCCGCAGGCGGCTCGGTGATCCGGCCCCCTTCCCACTGTGACGCCTGTGGAACGCCGCTCCGGGCCTCGGACAACATCCCGGTCGTCTCGTATCTCGCCCTGCGGGGCCGCTGTCACCACTGCAGGGCACGCATCCCCCTCCGCGTGCTCATGACCGAGCTCGTCACCGCCGGGGTGTTCGTCCTCCTCGCGTTCCGCCTGCCGACACTATGGGCGCTTCCCGCCTACTGCGTCCTCGCCGCAGGCCTCGTCGCCCTGTCGGCCATCGACCTCGACGTGCGGCGCCTGCCGACGCCGGTCGTCTACTGGACGGGCGCGATCGGCGCCGCCGGCCTCGTCCTCGCGAGCGCCGGGAGCGGGCGGTGGACGGCCCTCGCCTCGGCAGCGATCGGCGGGGCGGCGTGCTTCGCCGTCTTCTTCGCCATCTTCTTCGCCGTCCCGAAGGGGATGGGCTTCGGGGACGTCCGCCTGGCGACGCTGTGCGGCGTCTTCCTCGGCTGGCTCGGCCTCCGCCTCGTCCCGCTCGGCATCCTGCTCGGCTTCGTCGTGGCCGGGCTGCCGGCGATCGCCCTCGTCGTGCTCGGGAGGGCGACCCGTAAGAGCCAGCTCCCCTTCGGGCCCTTCCTGGCGGCCGGGACCCTCGTCGGGGTCTGTTTCGGGCCGGCCATCCTGCACGCCCTCCCGCTGTTCTGAGCCTGCGGTGTCCCACAGCGGCAACGAGAAGATGATGGCCTCGTGAGGACGAAGAGGCGGTGGGTGCTCGTCGCCGCGCTGGTGGGGACCGTTGCCTGGACGGTGCTGCTCCGCCGCCTCGGCTACCGGGTCGGGACGAGCACGGTCGTCCGGTGCCGGAGGGACCACCTCTTCACGACCGTCTGGATCCCGGGAGCCTCGTTCAAGTCGATCCGGCTCGGCTTCTGGCGGGTGCAGCGCTGCCCGGTGGGCCGGCACTGGTCACTCGTGGCCCCGGTCCGCGAGGCAGCCCTCAGCGCCGAGGAGCGGGCGGAAGCCGCCGGGCACCGGGACGTCCGCATCCCCTGAGCGGCGGAGCGCCGCACAGGCGGGGGCTCAGCGGGCGCCGGAGGGGACGAGACCGCGCTGTTGCAGCGCGACCCGCAGGTCGTGCGGGTTCGAGGCGGCCTGGGTGGCCGACCGCAGGTCGATCATGCCCTGCTCGAGCAGGCTGACGAGCGCCTGGTCGAAGGTCTGCATGCCGTAGTACTCGCCTTCGCGGATGATCTGGCTGATGTCGCTCCCGCGGACGGGGTCGATGATCGACTGCTGGATCCGTCCGTTGACCATCATGATCTCGAGAGCGGGGACCCGCCCTGTACCGTCGATCGTCGGGACGAGCCGCTGGCAGATGGTCCCCTTCAGCGCGCCGGCGAGGCTGATGCGGGCCTGCTTTTGCTGCTCTGGCGGGAAGAAGTCGATGATCCGGTTGATCGTCTCGACGGCGTCGACGGTGTGGAGCGTCGAGAAGACGAGGTGGCCGGTCTCGGCCGCAGACAGGGCCGTCGCCACCGTCTCGGTGTCGCGCATCTCGCCGACGAGGATGACGTCGGGGTCCTCTCGAAGGGCGGCACGAAGCGCCGTCAGGAAGCTCCTCGTGTCGAAGCCGACCTCGCGCTGGCTGATGGCGGCGACCTCGTCGCGGTGCAGCACCTCGATCGGGTCCTCGATCGTCACGATGTTGCACTCGCGTCTGCGGTTGATGTGGTCGATCATGGCGGCGAGCGTCGTCGTCTTGCCCGAGCCCGTCGGTCCGGTGACGAGGACGAGGCCGCGCTGCTCGTCGGCGAGGCGCCGGATCGTCTCGGGCAGGTTCAGGTCGCTGAAGTCCCGGGCCGAGGAGCGCACGAGGCGGAAGACCATGCCGACCGAGCCGCGCTGGCGGTAGACGTTCACCCGGAAGCGACCGAGGCCCATGATGGCGTAGGCGAAGTCCGCCTCCCAGTTCTCCTCGAAGCTGTCCCAGAGACGCTCGTGCATGATCTCCCTGGCGATGGCCTCGAGGTCGGCAGGCTGGGGACCGGTCTCGTCCTCCAAGCGCAGAAGGTCGCCGTTCACCCGGATTCGCGGAGGCGACCCGACCTTCAGGTGAAGGTCCGAGCCGTCGGCGTCCGCCAGGCGGCGGAGGAGTCGATCCAGGTCCCCGCGATTCATATTGCCTGAATCGTCGCACAATTCGGTCGCGGTGGCAATCTGTGGGCGCCCGACCACTCTCGGCGTGCACTCCTCGCGCCGAGCAGGTAGCCTGGTGACGAGCCTCGTCGGGGTACGGCCCCGGCCCGGAGGCGACGAGGGGGTAGCAATGGGGGCAGTCGGAAAGCTCGTGTACCGGAGGGCGCCGTCGCCCCCGCCCGGAGCGGACCTGGTGAACGCCGAGAAGCTCGAGCTCGTCGGCGTGCAGCTCGTGGGCGAGGTCGGGGAGACCGGCTTCGAGGTCCCGCGGCTCAGCCTGCGCTTTGACGGGAAGGGGATCCTCGTGCGCAATGCGGAGGGCGCCGTGGTATCCCACATCGCCTGGGTGAACCTGCGGCGCCTGCGCGTCGCCGCCCGCCGCAAGAAGCGGGCGGCCGAGCGCACCGAGCTCGAGATCGAGAGCGACCGCACGCGCCACCGCTTCGTCGTCCCGAACGTCGACCCGAGCGTGCTGTGCATCTCGCTCAGAGCCGTCTCGGCCCGCTACGCCCGCACGGGCCTCGTGGAGGACGGGACGAAGAGCCTGCTGCGGATCCGCTGAGGCTCCCACCTGGGGCAGAGCCGCTTCGGCCCACTCGAGGGCGGGATGAGCCCGTCTCGGCATGAGGATCCTGTCCGCCGGGTAATGCCGGGCCCGTGACGTACCCCCAGCTAGAGGCTTCCTCCCCCGAATCGTCACTGAATCGGAACGGAAAACCGCTTTGCGGCGCCGAGAGCAAGCGGCAAGATGCTGCCATGACCACGCTGCCACCCCCCTCGGCACGGGCCTTTGACGCACCGCGTTCCCCCGCTGCGGCCACCGTCGCGTCGTCGACCCCGGCCGGTGCACCAGGTTCGGAGAGCGACTTCCTGGTACTCGACTCGTGTCACTCGACGTGGCTCTTCGACGTCGCCGGGCGCCGCTTCCGGAGGGTGCTGAAGGGGCTCGACGTCGATCCGTCGCTCGCCGCGACGGACTGGCGGCCCTACGAGCGGCTCGAGCTCGCCGAGGGCTCGGAGGCCTTCGTCGTGGTGCTCAACGCGGCCGGCACCCGCCGGATCCGCTCCTGGCGCCACGTCGACGGCTGCGAGCAGTGCGAGGGCGAGCAGACCTCCGAGCTCTCGCTCGAGGATCTGCGCCGGCTCTCCCACGCCTAGGCTGGAGGGCGTGGCCCTCTCCATCTCGAGCCTTGCAGCATGAGCGATCCAGTCCACGAGCCGCCTGAGGCCGCCCGCCCGGTCCTCGTCGGCGAGGACATCGGCACCGATGTCCAGCCCGGCGCAGAAGAGGACCGCTCCCCGGTCGACTCGGTCGAGCAGCCCGCCAAGGTCATGCGGATCGGCGCCATGACCAAGCAGCTCCTCGAGGAGGTGCGCCAGGCCCCGCTCGACGAGGCGAGCCGCATCCGGCTGAAGGACATCTACGAGACCTCCGTCCGGGAGCTGGCCGCCGGGCTCTCCCCCGACTTGGCGGGTGAGCTCGACCGGTTGGCGCTCCCCTTCGAGTCGAACTCCCCGAGCGACGCCGAGCTGCGCGTCGCCCAAGCCCAGCTCGTCGGGTGGCTCGAGGGCCTCTTCCACGGCATCCAGGCGACGCTGTTCGCCCAGCAGATGGCCGCCCGATCGCAGCTCGACGAGTTCCGCCAGCGGGGACTTCCTCCCGGCCAGCACCCTCCGACCGACACCCGCCCGGGCAACTACCTCTAGGCGGCTCGGCGGGGCCAGGCGCCGAGGTCCTCGACCACGCCGCCCCGGAGCGCGGTATCGTCGGGCAGGCCGTGAAGTTACACGGCTGTCATTCGTCCACAGCCTGTGGACGAAGCCTGTGGACAGGGCGTGGGTAACGAGTGCAGGAGGGGTCGAGGCAGATGGCGACCGGTTCGAGGGATTCCTTCGTCCACCTGCACACCCACACCGAGTACTCGATGCTCGACGGCGCCGCCCGCATCGGTGACGTCGTCGCCGCCGCCGTCGAGGACGGTCAGCCGGCGCTCGCCATCACCGACCACGGCAACATGTACGGCGTCCTCGACTTCTACAAGGAGTGCCGTTCGAAGGGGATCAACCCGGTCATCGGGACCGAGGCCTACATGGCGCGCAGCTCCCGGCACGAGCGGCCGGTCCGCAGGGGCCGCATCGACGACACCGGCGGCGAGGGCGAGCGCGGGGAGAAGCTCTACTACCACCTCACCCTCCTCGCCGAGACGACCGAGGGCTACCGCAACCTCGTCAAGCTGTCGTCGGCCGCCTACCTCGAGGGCTACTACTACAAGCCCCGGGTCGACTGGGAGCTGCTCGAGCGCCACCACGAAGGCCTCATCGCCACGACGGGCTGCCTCGGCGGGGTCGTCCTGCAGGCCCTCCTCGCCGGCCAGCAGGCCGAGGCGAAGGCGCTCGCCGGCCGCCTGCAGGACATCTTCGGGCGCGACAACCTCTTCGTCGAGCTGCAGGACCACGCCCTGGCGGACCAGAAGCGGACGAACCCGTTGCTCGTCGACATCGCCCGTTCGCTGAACGCCCCGCTCGTCGCCACCAACGACAGCCACTACTGCCGCCGCGAGGACGCCGTCGCCCACGATGCCCTGTTGTGCGTCCAGACCGGGGCCAACATCGACGACCCGAAGCGCTTCAAGTTCGACGGCAAGGAGCACTACCTGAAGGCGGCCGCCGAGATGCGACAGCTGTTCTCCGAGCTCCCCGACGCCTGCGACAACACGCTGTGGATCGCCGAGCGGGCCTTTGTCGAGCTCGAGCTCGGCAAGCCGGCCCTCCCCCGCTTCCCTGTCCCGCCCGAGTTCGAGCGGTCGAGCTACGAGGAGTCGGCGGAGGCCTACCTCCGCCACCTCACCTACGAGGGGGCGGCCGAGCGCTACGGCGCCACGCTCCCGCCCGAGGTGCGCGAGCGGCTCGACTACGAGCTCGGCGTGATCTCGGACATGGCCTTTCCCGCCTACTTCCTCGTCGTCTGGGACCTCATCCGCTACGCGAGGGAGGCCGGCATCCGGGTCGGCCCGGGCCGCGGGTCGGCCGCCGGCTGCTGCGTCGCCTACTGCCTTCGGATCGTCGACCTCGACCCGATCCGCTACGACCTGCTCTTCGAGCGCTTCCTGAACCCCGGGCGCAAGCAGATGCCCGACATCGACATGGACTTCGACGAGCGCCGCCGGGGGGAGATGATCCGGTACGCGGCCGAGCGCTACGGCTCTGACCACGTCGCCCAGATCGTCACATTTTCGACGATCAAGGCCCGGGCCGCCGTCCGCGACGCCGCCCGGGTGCTCGGCTACCCCTACGCCCTCGGCGACCGGATCGCGAAGGCCATGCCGCCGCTCGTCATGGGCCGGGACACCCCCTTGAAGGCCTGCCTCGAGAAGATCGAGGGCTACGAGGACGGCCACGTGGCAGCCGCCGAGCTGCGCCAGCTCTACGACGAGGACCCCGAGGCCAAGCGGGTCATCGACGTCGCCAAGGGCCTCGAGAACCTGCGGCGCCAGGACGGGATCCACGCGGCCGCCGTCGTCATCACCGACGAGCCGCTCACCGAGTACCTCCCCGTCCAACGCAAGCCCGAGCCCGGCCAGCCGCCGGAGGACGCTCCGATCGTCACTCAGTACGAGATGCACGGGGTCGAGGACCTCGGCCTGTTGAAGATGGACTTCCTCGGGCTGCGCAACCTGTCGGTGATCGAGATGGCGCTCGACCTGATCGAGCAGAGCACCGGCGAGCGCCTCGACATCGACAACGTCCCCCTCGACGACGAGAAGACCTTCGAGATGCTGCGCCGGGCCGAGACGATCGGCGTCTTCCAGCTCGAGGGGGGTGCCATGCGGACGACGCTGAGGGCGTTGGCGCCGACCTCCTTCAACGACGTGGCCGCCCTCGTCGCCCTCTACCGGCCGGGCCCGATGGCGGCCAACATGCACCGGGACTACCCCGAGCTGAAGAACGGGCGCAAGGCGCTCGAGTACCTCCATCCCGACATGGAGACGATCCTCGGCGACACCTACGGGCTGATGCTCTACCAGGAGTCGGTCATGCGGGTCGCCCAACGCTTCGCCGGCTACAGCCTCGAGGAGGCCGACAACCTCCGCAAGGCGTGCGGGAAGAAGATCCGCTCCCTCATCGCGGCCGAGCGGGAGAAGTTCGTGAAGGGCTGCATCGACCAGGGCTATGGGGAGAAGCTCGGCACCGACCTGTTCGACATCATCGAGCCCTTCGCCGACTACGCCTTCAACAAGTCGCACTCCTTCGGCTACGGCCTCGTCGTCTACCAGACCGCCTGGCTGAAGGCGAACCACCCCGTCGAGTACCTGGCTGCCCTCCTCTCCTCGGTGAAGGACGACAAGGACAAGACGGCGGTCTACCTCTCCGAGTGCCGGGCACTCGGCATCGAGGTCCGTTGCCCCGACATCAACGCCTCGATGTCGAACTTCACGACGCTGCCGGCGGACGAGGCGGCGAACCGCCCGGCAGGGCGGAGAGGCAACTCGCCCGGTGTCATCACCTTCGGGCTCTCGGCCGTCCGCAACGTCGGCTCCGCCCTCGTCGAGCTCATCGTGAAGGAGCGGGACGCGAGCGGGCCCTTCGCCGACTTCTACGACTTCTGCCAGCGGGTGGACCCGAGCGTGCTCAACAAGCGGGCCGTCGAGTCACTCGCCAAGGCCGGCGCCTTCGACTCCTTCGGCCACTCCCGCCAGGGGCTCTGCCTCGTCGCCGACGACATCATCGACCGGACGCTCACCCGGAGGAGAGAGAAGGAGCAGGGGATCGCCACCCTCTTCTCGGTCCTCGTGCCCGAGGAAGGTGAGAGCGAGCACGCCTTCGACGACACGCGCGTGCCGATCCCCGAGACCGAGTTCCAGAAGTCCGAGCGGCTCGGCTTCGAGAAGGAGATGCTCGGACTGTACGTCTCGGACCACCCACTGCTCGGTCTCGAGCACGCCCTCCGCCGACTCGCCGAACACCGCGTACGCGACGTCCTCGAATCGCAGTCGGGAGGGGCCGCCGGCTACTCGCCCGACGGCGGGCCGGCCACACTCGGCTCCGTCACGACCGGCGGCATCGTCACGGGCCTCACCCGCCGCTACACCCGCCGGGGAGAGCTGATGGCGAGCTTCACCCTGGAGGACCTCGAGGCGGCCGTCGAGGTGATGGTCTTCCCGAAGACGATGCAGGAGTACGGCGGCCTGCTCGAGGAGGACGCCGTCGTGGTCCTCCGGGCCCGCCTCGACACCCGGGAGGAGCAGGTGAAGCTGATCGTGCTCGAGGTCCGCCGCCCCGAGCTCGTCCCGGCCGACGACGGGGCGCCGATCGTCGTCACGCTCCCCCTCCACCGCCTCACAGACTCGATGGTCCGCCAGCTGAAAGAGCTCGTCGTGGACCACCCCGGTCCTGCTCCCATCCACCTGAAGGTCGGGGCGAAGGAGCTCCGCCTCCCCTCCCAGTTCAACGTCGACCCCCGCGGGGGGATCATCGGTGCGCTGAAGGAGCTCTTCGGCGGGAGCGCCGTCGCCTCCTGAGGCGGGCGAGGCCTGGAAGAGCCGTCCTTCGACGGTTTGGCTCATCGGCGGCCCGTCAGCAGGCGGCTGACGGGGAGGCCCGGCATCGACCCATAGGTCCTCGACGACCGTCCGACCGCCGCCCGGCCCGCCACGCTGCAGCCGGACGGGATCAGCAGCTGGCTCGGCGGGGCGTGGTCGGACGTCCTCCGCTGCCTCGGACGTGACGGGGCTGCCCCGACCGGCCCGCCGCCGGCCCGCTTCCACCGCCTCCACGCCGCCGATTCGACGTCGAGAGCGGGTTCCAAGTGGGGGGCGGGACCCGGGCGGCAGCCCTCTCGCCCCCCGGCCACGTGGCCACCACCCGTCCACGCCGGCTCCTACGACCACGTGGAGCCGGTCTGCGAGCGGCTCGACGAAAGAGGGGCGTACCGGCGGAGCTCCCGGGCGATCTACGACAGCGTTCCCGAGACCGAGCGCGGTCACCCGACGTGGCAGACCGAGCTCCTCAAGCTGCACCACCAGGCGCGTCGGCGCCTAGCCAGCTGAGTCCCTCGCTTCCCCGTTTCCCCTGGCCGTAGCGGCGGGGTCGCCTCGCGCGGGCAATCGGGCGTGGCGACCCCGCCGTCGTTGGGCGTAGAATGTTGCGAGCCCAGGCGGGCGTGGTGCGTGACCGACGCACATGACCCCCTGGCACAGCCACCTGTGGTGGGCGCCTCCGCGTGGGTGCTCAGCCCGGGGGCACTCAGAACAGTGCGACGGTCACGGGAGCACGATACGCATATGTCCAACGGCATCGAGGTCTCCACGAAGGATTGCACGGCGCTCACCGACGCCGAGCTCGCCGAGATGGCGGACCTGTCGACCGCCTCGCGGGCGGCGGCGTTCAGCGTCGGTTTCCTCTCCAAGCAGCGCGAGGAGTGGGTCCTCGTCACCCACGCCCGCGAGGAGGGGAAGCTGCGCGGCTACGCCCTGTCGACCCTCGAGCGCATCGGAGGGACCCCGAGCCTTCTCATCGGCCTCGCCTCGTTCACCCGCACCCGCTGCGCCCCCCAGTGCGTCGACGCCGTCATGCACGACCTCTACCGGCGGGCGGTGCTCGCCTTCCCCGACGAGGACGTCCTCGTCGGTACCCGCCTCGCCCACCCCGCCGGCTACCGGGCCTTCGTCGGGCTGGAGGAGATCGTCCCGCGCCCAGAGCACAAGGCGACCGGCGAGGAGCGGGCCTGGGGCCGCCGCCTCGCCAAGCGCTTCGGCGCCGAGGGGCGGCTCGACGACCGCACGTTCATCATCACCGGGGACGAGGAGATGGCCGGCCTGTTCGACTTCGAGCCCGCCAAGGAGCCGAAGGAGGCAGCGCTGTTCGAAGCCGCCTTCGCCGAGCTCGAGGCGGGCCGCTACGACACCCAGGTCGCCTTCGGCTGGGCGATGGCGGAGGCGCTCGCCGAGGGAGCCCTGCCGAAGTAGCCGCCCTCGCGGGGTCCCGCGTCGGTGGTAGCCACCACAGCGGGTATCCACCGCGCCGGACCGTCGTCGGGCCACACTGTCGGGCCGTGACGCTCGCCCTCGTCCTCGGTGCCGGCGGACTCGTCGGCATCGCCCATCACGCCGGGGTCCTCGCCGCCCTCGAGGAGGAGCTCGGCCTCGGCGAGGAGCGCATCGACCTCGTTGTCGGCACCTCCGCCGGCAGCGCCGTCGGCGCCTACCTCAGGGCGGGCTACCGACCCGACCAGCTGATGGAGCGGACGGCTGACCTCGGGGCGGCTGCGCCCGCCGTCCTGGCGGAAGGTCCGCTCGCGCTGCTGCGCCATGGGATCGGCTCGGCCTACGTTCTCGCACGGGCCTCGGTGCGGGTTCCGAGCCTTCTCTCGCTGTCGCCCTTCCCGAGCCTCCGCCGCGCCTTCCCGGGCGGGCTCGTCTCGATGGGGGACGGCATGGGCATCCTCGAGCGGGAGCTCCCCCGCGCCTGGCCGGCCCGTGACCTCTGGCTCGCCTCCTACGACCTCGTCTCCCGCCGCCGCGTCGTGCTCGGTCGCGGGCACTCGCCCTACACCGGCCTGCCCGAGGCGGTGCGGGCCTCGTGCGCCATCCCGGGCGTCTACCTCCCGGTGCATGTCGGCGGGAGCGTCCTCGTCGACGGGGGTGCCTGGTCGCTCACGAACCTCGACCTGGCGGCGACGGCCGGCGCCACCCGCGTGGTCTGCATCGCCCCGATGGCCTACGACCCCGACCGGCCGCCCGACGCCGGCAACCGACTGGCCCGGGAGGTGGCGACCCGCCTCCTCGCCCGGGAGACCGCACGCCTCCGGCGGCAGGGAACCGAGGTGCTCGTGCTCTCCCCCGGCCCGGCCGAGGTGAAGGCCCAGGGGCTCAACCTGATGCGAACGAGCGGGCTCGAGAAGGTTGCCGCCATCGCCTTCGCCGAGACGACGGCGTCGCTGCGGCACTCGCCGCAGGCGAGCGCATGGCGCGACGAGCTGGTCGCCTGAGGGGACTCAGAGCTCGGGGAGGACGCCGAGGACGACCTTTCGCACCTGGCTGCCCGCAGGACGATCGAAGCCGGCAACGAGGTAGACCGGCACCGTCGGCTCGATGCCAGGGCCGACGACGGCGGTCCGCAGCGCCCGGGCGTGCGCCGCCCTCCCGCGCTTCGGCGTCCGTCCAGCGGCCGTCGGGAGATGTCCCTGCTGTAGCCAGGCACTGGCGCCGGCGCCGAGCGGGAGGGCGTGGGCGTGGTCCCCGAGGAGGAAGTGGGCGATGCCCGGGTTCTCGCCGACCAGGCGCACCCGGCCGCCGGTCGGTGCGAGGACGACCACGGACGGCCTCCTTGCCTCCAGGTCGACGAAGGAGACCGACGGGCCGAGGCTACCGAGGAGGCCGCCCTCGTCGTCGCGGCGGGCGACGCCGTCAAGGAGGCGGCGCAGCGAGCGCCGGCTCGGGCGGCTCCCCTCGATCGCCCCGGCCAGCTCGACCGCTTCGGGCCGCGAGGGGTCCCAGGGGTCGACGGTCGGCGCCAGGGTGAGCTCGATCGGCGCCAGGGGCTCGGCGAGGAGGGCCGGGGCCGCCTCCTCGAACCCGGGCGTACTCCTGATGAGCGCTCCGGTGGCGAGGTCCATCACTACCCAGTCGGGAGCGGGCGCGAGTAGGACGCAGTGCAGCGTGGCGTCCGGCTCGTCGAGCCTCTTGCGGCCGGGAACGAGGCCCCGAGCCACCTGCGGGGGCCTCGTGCGCGTCACGGCGACCATCATGGCGCGCGCCCCGTAGGCCCCGCGTGCTCTTTCGGCTGTGATGCGCCCTTCGCCGGGAAAATTCTCCGCAGCCGCCGGATCCGCTAGGCCGGGGTAACCCCGAGCAGCTCGAGCTCCTGCTCCACCTCGGCGACCGTGCGGGCCGGCAGGCGGCAGACACCCGCCCGGCAGACGTAGACCGCCTCGGTCTCTCTGCCCTCGAGCAGCGGGAGCACGGGAGCGGAGTCATCCGGGCGGCCTGCCCGCCACTCGTAGACGGCGGTGGGCAGGAACCGGCGCCGCAGGTCAGGCAGCAGCTCGGCTCCCGCCCCGACGGCCGCCACCTCCACCATCCCTCCCGTCACGAGCTCGGCGCCCCAGAGCAGCTCGGGAACGGCGGTCGGCGCACGGGTGATCAGCTCGCGTGCCCCCTCGACGATGCGTCCGGCCGCTTCGGTGAGCGCCGGGTCGTCGAGGAGAGCGCCGAGACGGGCGAGGCCGATCGCCCCGACGGCCGCCGCGCTCGGGATCACCCCGTCCCCGCTCTCCGACGGCCGGACGACGAGCGCCTCGCCGCCCGCACGGGTCGTGAAGACCGCCCCCGTCTCCTGGTCGACGAAGTCGCCGAGCAGCTCGTCGGCAAGCGAGCGCGCCGAGGCGAGATGGCTCGGGCGGCCCGTCAGCTGGAACAGCTCCACCAGCGCGACCACAAGCCAGGCGACGTCGGCGGCGAAGCCCGGGATCGGCGGCCGTCCGTCGTGGCGGACCGCCCGGGGCGTCACTCCCCCGTTTCTCGCCCGGGCCTCGAGGAGGACCGCTGCGATCTGTTCGGCGGCCGACCGGTAGGTCTCGTCGCCGGTCGCCGCCGCCGCCTCGGCGAGGACGGAGCAGGCCATGGCGTTCCACTCGACGAGCACCTTGTCGTCGAGACCCGGGCGCACCCGGTCCTCTCGCCGCGCGGCGAGCAGCTCCCGGGCCCGCTCGATCTCTGGCGGCCGGGCAAGCACGCCCCGCCTGGCGGCGACGAGGATGTTCCGGCCTTCGAAGTTGCCGCCCTCTGTAACGCCGTACCAGGAGGCAGCCGGCCCGGCGAGCTCGGGCCCGAGCACCTCGGTGAGCTCGTCGGGTGTCCAGACGTAGAAACGGCCTTCCTCGCCTTCGGAGTCGGCATCCTCGGCGGATGAGAGCGCTCCCGACCCGTGGGCGAGACGGGACAGGACGTACCCGAGCGTCTCGTCGAGCACCTGGCGCCAGCGCTCGTCACCGGTCATCTGCCATGCGTGGAGGTGGACGCGGGCCAGCAGGGCCTGGTCGTAGAGCATCTTCTCGAAGTGCGGGACGGCCCAGGACCGGTCGACCGAGTAGCGGCTGAAGCCGCCGCCGAGGTGGTCGTAGATGCCCCCGGAGTCCATCGCCTCGAGGGTCGCAAGCACCATCTCGAGGGGGGAGGGTCCCGCCTCCGGGCGGACGCCGGAGGCCGCCGCCCGGAGCAGCAGGTCGAGGAGGAGCGGCTGGGGGAACTTCGGCGCCGAGCCGAACCCTCCGTGCTCCTCGTCGAAGAGCTCGGCGAGACGCCCGCAGGCCTCCCCGATCGCCCGGCGGACCTCCTCGGAGCCGAGCAGCGAGCCGGCCTGCCCCCCGCCGGACACCGCCGCGGGCGGCTGCAGCCGCCCGGCGACGGCGCCGGCAAGAGAGTCGGCCTGCGACTCGACGTCGGCGCGGCGGTTGGACCAGACGTCGGCGACGGCGCCCAGCACCTGGCGGAACGACGGCATGCCCTGGCGGGGAGCGTTCGGGAAGTAGGTGCCGGCGAAAAAGGGACGCCCGTCGGGGGTGGCGAAGACGCTCATCGGCCAGCCGCCCTGCCCGGTGGCGGCGACGACGGCCTCCATGTAGACGGAGTCGACGTCGGGTCGCTCCTCCCGGTCAACCTTCACCGCCACGACCGTCTCGTTCATCTGGCGGGCCGTCTCGGGGTCGGAGAAGGACTCGCGCGCCATGACGTGGCACCAGTGGCAGGACGAGTAGCCGATCGAGAGGAAGAGCGGGCGGTCGAGCTCTCTCGCCCGCCGGAGTGCCTCCTCCCCCCAGGGGTACCAGTCGACGGGATCGAAGCGGTGCTGGCGCAGGTAGGGGCTCTGCTCGGCTGCGAGCCGGTTCTCCGTAGCGCTCATCTCTCGCAAATTAGGGTGAGTCGCATGGAGCTCAGGTTGGACGGCAAGGTGGCGCTGATCACGGGCGGCTCGCGGGGCATCCGGCTCGCGACCGCCAAGCGCTTCGCCGAGGCAGGAGCCCGGGTGATGATCACCTCGCGCAACGAGGAGGCTCTCGAGAAGGCCACGAACGAGATCCCGGGCGAGGCAGCGTGGTTCGTCGCCAACGCCGGCGAGCCGGATCAGGCGAAGGCATGTTTCGAGGCGACGATGGAGCGCTGCGGTTCGATCGACATCCTCGTCAACAACGCAGGGACCAACGCCTACTTCGGACCGATCGCCGAGATCGACCTGCCCCGGGCCACCAAGACCGTCCAGCTCAACCAGATGGCAGTCCTCGTCTGGAGCCAGCTTGCGGCCTCGGCCTCGATGAGGGCGAACGGCGGCTCCATCATCAACATGGCCTCGATCGGCGGCTACCAGGCGGAGCCCGGGATCGGCTGGTACAACGTCACCAAGGCCGCCGTCATCCACCTCACGAGGCAGCCCGCCGGCGAGCTCGGCCCTGAGGTGAGGGTGAACGCCATCGCTCCGGGTGACCTGTGTCCGAGTTAACGATAGGGATCCCGGCTGATTCAAACCACATCATCGGGTCTCCGGCTTGGTTGTCGGTCGGGTGCTGCGATGGTAGGCGAGACGCCGCAGCCGCGCTGCTTCGAGTCCGGCCTCTCGGGCCTTGCGGATGGCGCGACCGCGCCCTTCGTGCTCGTCGTCGGGGGTCACGTATCCGATGCCAGCATGGAGACGAACTCCGTTCCATCTCGGCCGGATGACATCGAGCTCCCGGCGCAGCACCTCGATGTCGGTGATCTTCTCCAAGTGGGGGTACTCGGCCTTCAAGTGCCCGTTGAAGCTCTCGATCCAGGCCTGGTCGGTCGGGGTACCGGGCCGGCCGAAGTGCTGGGCGATGGCGCACAGCGCCATGAACTCGCGCGTCGACCCCGAGGTCATCTGGGCACCGTTGTCCGAGACGGCGAGCAGGATGGGACGGGCGGGGTCGTCGGTCGCAACGTCCACTCGGCCGTCGGCCCGCCGCTCGACGACGTCGAGGAGGCCCTCTTTCGCCAAGGCGTTGGTGAAGACGATCTCGACCTGGGTCGAGGTCTCCTCCACCGAGACGATGTGATCCAGCCACTTCCTCGAGACGAGGTCCTCGACGATGATCACGGCTGCGCCGCAGCGGGGGAAGTGCGTCGTGTCGTACACCCAGATCTGCTTGGGCCGGTACTCCACCCAGTCGGGGAAC